>NZ_JAQMSY010000024.1:0-7683 GCF_028329095.1 Microcystis sp. CS-574 | reverse complement strand
TACGTTTAGAGTATTTAGGATATCCTTTCTTACCAGCAATTTTGTTCTTACAGTTATTATAGAACCTAAGAATAGCAGTCCAAGTCCGTTCGCAAGCCTGTTGACAAGCTGTAGAGTTAAGGTCTTGAACAAAAGGGTATTGACTTCTTAATTGAGTGACATATTTATATACATCCTTTTGTCCTACACCTTTATTGTCTTCCCAATATCTAAGACATTTATTCCGAACAAACTGGACTGTCCGAATAGCCTCATCAATGGCTTGATATTGAGATGGTTTTCCTCTAAGCTTGTACTCTAAAACAAACATTTTGCGTTATCGACCCAACGATCGCAAACTATTCTAGCATACTAAAATTAAATTGGCAACTATAGATTAGAGTTATTTTTAGTCGTGCTCGTGTCACTGAGCCTTTACATCGAAGCCCCTCGAAATGTGTCGAAGTGCTGTTATATGCTGGTCGGCTTTTCATCTCCGAGGTGAAACCGAGGGTTCCTTCAAGCCGACATTATAGGTAAACACTAGAGGGATCGGAGAAAGTTTCTTAAAAGTTCCTTGCCGGCAGTGGTTAAAATACTTTCGGGATGGAATTGTACCCCTTGAATCTGGGGGTAATCCCGATGACGGACTCCCATGACCGTGCCATCTTCCACCCAGGCCGTGATCTCTAAATTATCCGGCATGGTGGAGCGATCGATCACTAAACTATGGTAACGGGTGGCAGTAAAAGGATTTTCTAAGCCTTGAAATACCCCTTCACTGTTGTGATAGATTGGGGAAGTTTTGCCGTGCATCAAGACCGGGGCCGAGACCACATCCCCCCCGAATACCTGACCGATACTTTGATGACCCAGACAGACCCCCAAAATCGGCAAATGGGGGCCAAATTTGGCGATTAATTCCAGAGATATGCCCGCATCGACCGGACGACCAGGACCGGGGGAAATGACAATCCCATCCGGCCGCATTTGTTCGATCATGGCCAAGTCTATTTTATCATTACGATAGACCTCGATCGGCAAGGCGATCGGGAACTCGGAGGCTAATTCTCCCAAATACTGGACCAAATTGTAGGTAAAACTATCATAGTTATCGATGACGATTATCAAGAGTCCCTCTCCTTTCTCTAGCCTCGCTCAGTATTTTCATTCTACACCTCTGCTGTCTCGATCGAGATAGCCAGGGTGTAGGGGGTAGGCTATTTTTGAGCAGTCAGTTAGAATCTGGCCGGAATTGCTAATTACAGCCTAAACTATCCCTGGTGGCCACTCCCGTGACTGGATTAATGCCATCGGCCCGTTCACACATTAACTTGACCTGATAGTTATCAATGACCGCGTTAGTGAAATCGGCCCCAGTAATAATTGTGTCATAAAAACGGCTGCGAGTAGCGATCGCATCGGTAAAAATAGTGTTAGTTAAATCGGCAAAATCGAGGGTAACTCTATCTACCAAAGAGGCGGTTAAATCGGCCCCTTTTAAGTTAGCTTTTAAGAGGACAGCCTCGGTGAGAATGCTATAGGATAAATCGGACCCTTCTAGGTTAACTCCCCGCATTGCGGCAGCTGCGAAAACCCCTCCGCGCAAATCCTGATGGGAAAAATCCCGATCTTGCAGCTGGGCAAAACTATAGTTAATCGTTTTATCTTGGGCCAAAGCCACCGGACAGGCCGCGAAAAGTAGCCACAGAATCGCCAGCAAAATAATTAAAACCAGACTGAAAAAATTTTTCAACATTGTTACTGTTGAGCGTCGAGAAACTGGGCCACATCATCACCCACCCGAATAGTTAGGTCTGAGTCTAAAGCACCAGTGGAGGATGATTCTACTTTACCGATTCCCAATTGATTTTTCAAGAGGTTAGCGGACTGAATATCACCTTTTTGGGCAATAATCGCCGTGGTTTCTAGCTTTTGGGAGGAGTCATCGCTAATATAAACATTTGTGTAGCCCCGTTTGGCCAGATAATCACGAGTACGACGGGCTAAACCTTTGGTATTGGTGGCATTTTGAATGGCAATCCCCAGACTATAAACGGAGGTTTCTCCCCCCGCGTGGTTATCGGTAAAATTATTAGCCACAATGGTTCTAATTTCGCGACGGTTCAAAATCCAATAACTGCGACCATCGTATTCCTCGAGGCTATTAAACCGGCCGGGTAGTAGGATCATTCTTAAGTTATCCTGTTTAATTTCCCGGCCAAAATTGGCGATAGCCAGCATTTCCTCGACGCTTAAGTTCGTATCGATATATTGTTGTAAAACCTGTACTGCTTTCGGGAGACTGGGGAGAATTGTCGGACTAAAAATCTTTTGTTGAAGTGCTTTTAATAAAATTTGTTGTCTTTGTACGCGACCAATATCGCCGTATTGCGGGTTACGAAAACGGGCAAATTGTTCTGCTTGGTCGCCGTTGAGATTTTGCCAACCCTCTTGTAAATCAATTTCTAATTTTTGGGTGACATCTTTATGATACATTCGTTCGGGTACATAAACCTCTACACCCCCGACTAAATCGACTAATTCCTTAAAGGCATCGGTAGTCACCCGCACATAGCGATCAATGGTGACATCCCCTAAAGTATTAGTGACAACTTCTGCCGCTAGAGTTGGTCCACCGTGAACGTTAGCATCGTTGATTTTAGTGAAACCGTGGCCGGGGATTCTGACACGGCTATCGCGAGGGATAGACAGCATTCTCACGGTTTTATCGCTAGGATCGAAGCGCACTAGGAGCATGGTATCGCTGCGACCTTTAAATACATCGTCGCTGTTTTTGGCATCTAAAACTCGATCGATGCCCATAACTAAAATATTAACAGGACGAGAAAGCTGCTGATTGATTAAGCTATTCCAAGCTTGATCCTCAAGGATGTCTGTTTGGGTGGGAAAAGATGTTTTTTGGAAGATGGCCCCAATTGGTGCGGGTAAGGGACTAATTAAAGCGACGGCAGCCCCAACAGTGGCGGAAACTAGGGCTGTAAAACTGAGGGTTATTCCCCAAAATAAGCCCTTTTGCAGGGGAGATGCTTTTTTTAAACCGGACATGACTGAACTGACCACCGCGACGGTATTTTCTGAGTTTTGGCTGTATTCTTGCTTTTCAAACCGCCCGGAAACATTGGCCATAGACTAACCTCAACATCTGATTAAAAGCTTACTCTAGGAGGTGACTGTTGATCCCTAGAATCTATCTCTAGCCCAAAAGTTCCAGATATTGGCCACCCCCTCTCGCCGGCTATTGTAACATATTGTTAAGGAACTGGCTATCCTAGACCTGTTGTAAAAATTAAAAATTGTTGTTAGGGTTAGGTGTCGGTAGCCAGTAGCCAGTAGTCAGGAGAATTAAAAACGAATAATAAACGATTAAACGCTCTATTCACCGATTGTATGCCATTTAAGCCTTATTTTTGCAGTTTTTGAACCCTGAAAGGTTAATTATGCCATAGGTTTAATAATTTTTCAGGGATTCAGTTCGGTTATAGATTATCTTTATGGCCAAGAATTAAGGCTCTCTTAGGTTTGGTGGGTAAAATGTATTCTAAGATACAGTCCTGCTGGCGAGCGAGTGGAAGGAACCACTCCAGACACAGAGGACACAAAGATTGATCGCTTCTATAGTAAGTTAAACTGCTCACACAAAGAATAAGAGAGCCGAATTAAGAGAGGTGGAAACTTGAAGATGACAGAACGAACTAAGGTTATTCTCCTCGTTGTTATCCCTTTGCTTTTGGCTAGTAATGCAGTTTTTTCTGTCAATAAATTCTGATCTATTTTTTATGCAAATCATCTCCCTTCCCCCATCATCCACCCAGGAATATCTCTGTATAAGAGACTTAAATCTCTACAATTCTCCCAGTTGTCAAGAGTTAGCTACCCAAGCACAACGGGGAAGACAATTAAAATTTATTTCCCTAGAAATTACCGAAAAAGGGCTACAAATTCAGCTAAGGGAGGATAATTATTTAGCTTGGTTATGCGGAGAAGATTTAGATGCAATTGCGGTGGCCACCACAGCTTATCAAAAAATTCCTCTAACTCGTTCAGACATAGAAAAACACATTCCTGATATTATCACTTTTACTCAGGAAGCAATGAATTGTACCAATCATTATCTCTGGGGTGGAACCCTTGCACCTAATTACGATTGCTCAGGATTAATCCAGGCTGCTTTTGCCACTTTTGGCATTTGGTTGCCGAGGGATTCCTATCAACAGGAGGCTTTTTGTCAAAAAATAAACCGAGAGGAATTACTCCCAGGAGATTTAATTTTCTTTGGTGATAAAAGAGTTAATCATGTGGCTTTATATCTAGGGAATAATCAATATATCCACAGTTCAGGAAAAGAAACAGGTAACAATGGTATCGCTATCAATCTACTCACCGATGATAGGGATAGCGTCAGTCGTCATTATTATCAAAAATTATGGAGTTTCGGTCGAGTTATGCACAATTAATCAGTTATCAGTTATCAGTTATCAGTTATGGGTTTACTGTTTACTGTTCACTGTTTACTCTCCCCCATAGGTAATCATGTTAGAAAACATCTCCCTAAGCGGTCTATCAATTCGTCGTCACATAGGAGTATTGATGTTAACTATAGCAGTTATCATCATCGGTCTTTTTTTTCTAAATCGTTTACAAGTAGATTTGCTTCCTTCTATCACTTATCCCCGCATTAGTTTAAGGATGAATGTCCCTGGAGTTTCCCCGGAAGTTATTCTCGAAGAAGTCACTAAACCCCTAGAAGAAGGAATGAGTGCCACCGAGGGAGTAGTGCAAGTTTATTCAGAAACTCGCGAGGGAAGGATGCGAGTAGATTTATTTTTTCAACCGGGGGGAGATTTAAATGTCGCTTTAAATGAAGCTACCGAAAGTTTTAATCGTGTCCGACAAAATTTACCCGATATTATTGAGGAACCGCGCTTAAACAAATTTGAACCCTCTCGTTTACCCGTCTATGAATTTGCTCTCGTTTCTGATACCCTACCCCTAAAAGATTTAAGATTATTTGCTGATGAAGAATTAGGGAGAGAATTAGGATTTGTGGGAGGAGTGGCAGTGGTGGACGTGATTGGGGGAGTTAGAGAAGAAATTCAAGTTAATATTGACCTACAGCGATTACAATCTTTAGGAGTGGGATTAAATCAGGTTTTAGACACCCTAAAAAGACGCAATCAGGACATCTCTGGGGGCCGACTAGAGGGAGAAACTGGGGAACCTTTAACCCGTGCGGTGGGGAAATTTAAAAACGTAGCGGATATCCAAGATTTAGCACTGACCGATAGTAATAATCCCGAAGAAAAAATCTATCTGCGGGATGTGGCCAGAGTTATCGATGGGACAGAAGAACAAAGAATTTTTGTCACCCTAAATGGAAAAAATGCCGTCAGGGTTAGCGTCCAAAAACAACCGAATGCGAACACGATTGCTGTGGTAGAAGGGGTCAAAAAACGCATTACAGAATTAAAAAAATCCGGGTTAATGACCGGGGGAATACAAGTCGTCCCCACTAGCGATGAGTCTGTATTTATCCAAAATGCGGTTAATAACGTGGTTTCTTCGGGACTAGCGGGGACAATTCTAGCAGGATTGACTGTATTCGTCTTTCTCGGTTCCCTGCGACAGACTTTTATCATTATCCTAGCGATTCCTCTTTCTACCCTCGTCGCAATTATCTGTATGAAGTTATTCGGGTTATCGATAAATGTGTTTAGTTTGGGAGGATTGGCCCTAGGGGTGGGTATCGTGGTGGATAATTCCATCGTCATGCTGGAAAATATTGCCCTCAAAGTTAGTCAAAACCAAAATAAGCGAGATTTTTTAGAAATTGCCCGGAATAGCAGCCAAGAGGTAGAATCCGCTTTAGTGGCCTCCACTGCGACTAATCTCGTCTCTATCCTGCCATTTTTATTACTGGGTGGTTTTATCTCCCTGCTGTTTAACGAGATTATCCTCACTATCAGTTTTGCTGTGGCTGCTTCTCTCCTGTGTGCGTTAACCGTTGTTCCCATGTTAGCCAGTCGTTTGTTAAATATGCGGGTTTCTAGTGGCATTCAGCGATTTTGGCTCTTAAAAGTCTTTAGTCAACGTCTAGAAGCTTTAACTATTCTCTATGGTCGTTGTTTAGCTAAAATCATCCGCTACAGAATACCTGTTATCCTGCTGGCCTTTTTAATTTTAGGGGGAAGTAGTTTCTATCTCTGGCAATATATCCCCCAGGAAGTCTTTAGTCGTATTCAAACCGGACAGGTGAACCTTTTTGCTCAATTTCCCCCGGGTACCAATTTAAATACTAACCGTCAGGTGATGCGGGAAGTAGAAAAGATTTTATTATCACAACCAGAGACTAAGTACGTTTTTACTACCAGTGGCGGTTCTCTTTTTGGCACAACTACCAATGAAAATATTTTGCGTGCTTCTAGTACGATTAATCTCAAACAAGGCTCTAATACAGAAGCATATATCGAACGCATGAGCAAAGCACTAGAGCAATTAAACCTCGTTAACGTGCGTTTGCGTCTCACCCCCGGTCAAGTGCGCGGTATTATTCTTAATAACTCTCCCTCCGTTGGTGCTGACGTGGATGTGATGTTACAGGGACGAGATGGGAAAACTTTAGAGCAAGCTGGTGAAGAAATCCTCAGTATTCTCGATGAAAAAGTCCCTAGTGCGCGTTTTCGTCCCGATGCTGACCCCAGACAACCAGAGATCCAGATTAAACCCGATTGGACTCGCTTAAATAGTTTGGGATTGAGTACCCTGGAAGTGGGACAAACGGTAAGGACCGCTATTCAAGGATCGATCCCCACCCAACTGCAACGGGGAGAAAGATTAATCGATATCCGGGTGCAATTGGACCCCAACTCGCGGCAAAAAATTAGTGACATATCACAAATACCTATTTTTGTCAATAGACAAGAAGACTTAAAATTAGCAGATATCGCCAGGATTGAAGGGGGAAAAACCCCAGCAGTCATCCAGAGAATCAATCAGCGTCAAGTTTTTATTATTATCGGCAGTTTAGTCGAGGGTGCGAAATTAAGTGACGCACTCGCGGGGGTACAATCGGTTTTAAATTCCACTCCCTTACCCGATGGTATCAGCATTTTACCCAGTGCTGCTGCCATCTCTAATCAAGAAATTCAGGGTTCTTTGGGTTTATTAGCGGGTTTATCGGTATTTTTAGTCTTTGTAGTCATGGCCGTCCAGTATAACTCGCTCATAGACCCTTTGGTGATTATGTTAACCGTTCCTTTGGCCCTAGCGGGGGGAATTTTTGGACTATATTTGACCAAAACCCCGATTAATGCCATTGTCATCGTCGGGGTGGTGTTATTGGTGGGCATTGTGGTTAATAACGGGATTATTATGGTGGAATTAGCCAATCAATTGCGGCAAGAATTCGGTTTTACTCGACTACAAGCTATTTTAAAGGCCGCTCCCCAACGTTTACGACCGATTTTAATGACTACCGTGACCACGGTTTTAGGTTTATTTCCCCTCGCTTTAGGATTGGGAGAGGGGGGAGAATTCCTGCAACCTTTAGGAATTGTCGTTTTTTCGGGTTTGTCTTTAGCAACTCTGTTAACTCTGTTTATTATTCCCTGTTTTTACGTTTTATTCTCTAGAAAATAATCCCCCTGCACAGTGGGGAAGTGGGGAAGTGGGGAAGTGGGGAAG
>NZ_JAQMSY010000023.1:0-62411 GCF_028329095.1 Microcystis sp. CS-574 | reverse complement strand
GAACGGTCATCTTCAAAAATAATAATTGTTCCTGTAGGAAGACGTTCTCCTTGTAACTGCCCTCGATTCCACATTCTCCAAGCAGTGTCATAACTGATCCCTTTTTTCTTAGCATAATCTGATAGTTTTATATGAACTGCAGTGTAAACTTGTACTAACCATATTAGCAGTTGTTTGCAGTCATTTGCATATATTTTTACAAAACTTTACAATACTGCCTAGTAGTGGGGAGATGGGGGTGGAGACTGGAGTCAGGAGATGGGAGAGGAAAGATGGGGCGCTTTTTTGCTGTGAACTGAAAACTCACATCTGATCACTGATCACTGATAAGCTATACTGGGGGAACTGTGGTGACAGCACGGTTGCTGCTGCCGAATCGGCTCTCCTACTAGGTTCTGTGTGATAAGTTTAAATTACATAGGATCGATCAATCTTTGTGTCCTTTGTGTCTTTGTGGTTCGTTCCACCCCCCCGCTGGGAGGAATGTATCTTAGAATACATTTTAACCACCAAACCCAAGAGAGATCCGAATCATTAAATAAATTGTCCCCAGTGAAATTGAGGAATTAACTTTGTCTAAACAAGATCTCATCGAAATGGAAGGAACCGTCACGGAATCTTTGCCTAACGCCATGTTTAGGGTGGATTTAGATAACGGTTTCAACGTCTTAGCTCACATATCCGGCAAAATCCGCCGTAATTATATCAAAATCCTCCCTGGCGATCGAGTAAAAGTGGAACTCACACCCTACGACCTAACCAAAGGCAGAATTACCTATCGCCTGAAAAATCAAAAAAAATAGCGATAAATAGGGGCAGAGAAGCCAAAAAGCCTAATAAGCAGCCAAATTTATTTAAAAAAAATAGGTGACACGAGTAAAAGAAATCTGATATAATAATAAGCTTGCAGTGTTGCCAAAATAGTTAGGCATGAAAGTTAGAGCGTCTGTCAAAAAAATGTGCGAAAAGTGCCGCGTCATCCGTCGGCGCGGTCGAGTCATGGTAATTTGTTCTAACCCCAAACACAAGCAGAGACAAGGTTAAACCACCAAAGTCACTGTCTTGGGGCAGAGAATCGTTACCGTTAATTGTAGTCGTTTTTGGAAAAAAAATCGTTCATAGGGAGAAAAAAAAAGCGTGGCAAGGATAGCTGGTGTAGACCTACCTCGCGATAAGCGTGTGGAAATCGCCCTGACCTACCTCTACGGAGTGGGTCTATCGCGTTCCCAAGAAGTCTTATCCGCGACGGGTGTTAACCCTGACACTCGGGTCAAGGATCTCAGCGATGAAGACGTGGCGGCGCTACGGACTTATATCGAGACAAATTATCAAATCGAGGGGGATTTGAGACGCTGGGAGGCGATGAACATCAAACGCCTCGCCGATATCGGCACCTATCGAGGTCGTCGGCATCGGCTAGGATTACCCGTGCGCGGGCAACGGACGCGAACCAATGCGCGGACCCGTCGCGGTCGTCGGGTGACAGTGGCAGGGAAGAAAAAAGCCCCCTCCAAGAAATAATTTTTTATTCATTGCGATATCCCCCAATCAAGAAAAACTATGGCGCGACCAACCAAAAAAACCGGACCGAAAAAACAGAAAAAAAATATTCCTACCGGAGTCGCTCACATTCAATCGACCTTCAACAACACCATTGTCACGATCGCCGATACCAAAGGCGATGTGATCTCTTGGGCATCGGCGGGATCGAGTGGTTTTAAAGGAGCCAAAAAAGGAACCCCCTTCGCCGCCCAAACCGCCGCCGATAACGCTGCCCGCCGAGCGATCGAACAGGGAATGCGTCAACTAGAAGTGATGGTTAGTGGCCCCGGGGCAGGACGGGAAACCGCAATCCGGGCCCTGCAAGGAGCAGGATTAGAAATCACCCTGATCCGGGACGTGACTCCCATCCCCCACAATGGTTGTCGTCCTCCCAAACGCCGGAGAGTGTAAACAGTGAACAGCTTTTTCAGGTGACAGGGATCTTGAGGCCGACAGCCGTTAGCTTTGAGCGCATCAGCAGCAGAATCGGGTCGTCAAAGACCATCTGAGCAAAAAGCTAAAGGCTGAAAGCCAAAGAAAACTGAAAACTGATAACTGATAACTGATAACTGAACAAGGGAGGTCAATCGGTGGCGCAATTTCAAATCGAGTGTGTAGAAGCAAAAACTTACAAGAATCAGAGTCAGTACAGTAAATTTGTACTAGAGCCTCTGGAAAGAGGCCAGGGTACAACCGTAGGTAATGCCCTGAGACGGATTCTCATTTCCAATCTGGAAGGGGCGGCCGTGACGGCCCTGCGGATCGCGGGAGTCAATCACGAATTTGCCACCGTCGAGGGGGTACGCGAGGACGTGATGGAACTCATGCTCAACATGAAAGAAATCATCCTGAAAAGCTACACCAATCAAACCCAGATCGGGCGTTTAGTGGCAACTGGGCCGGCGACAGTAGTGGCGGCACAATTCGATTTACCCTCAGAAATCGAGATAGTTGATCGCAATCAGTACGTCGCCACCCTAGCCGAAGGGGCCAAGCTAGAGATGGAATTTCGCGTGGAAAAAGGCAAAGGCTACCGGGCAATTGATCGCAGTAAAGAAGAAGCCACTTCGCTCGACTTTCTGCAAATCGACTCTATCTTTATGCCCGTAACCAAAGTCAACTACAGCGTCGAAGATATCCGTTCCGAAAGCGGTCAAGCTAGAGATCGTCTGCTCTTAGAAATTTGGACAAACGGGAGCATTAACCCCAAAGAAGCCCTTTCCCAAGCGGCCGATATGCTGGTTAATCTCTTTAACCCGCTCAAGGATCTCAACGCCCTCGAATCCTCCGGTAACTTTGACGACCAAGAGATCAACCAAGAAAACCAAATTCCGATCGAGGAACTACAATTATCCGTGCGCGCCTACAATTGCCTGAAGCGAGCGCAGATCAACACCGTAGCCGACCTCCTCGATTACAGCCAAGAAGATCTCTTAGAAATCAAAAACTTTGGGCAGAAATCGGCTGAAGAAGTCATTGAAGCCCTACAAAAACGGTTAGGCATCACCCTACCCCAAGAAAAAAGCAAGTAAACCCAATTCCAGGAAAATACCATGAGACATCGGTGTAAAGTGCCTCAATTGGGTCTGCCGGCTGACCAAAGAAAGGCACTGCTGCGCAGCTTAGCCACCCAGCTAATTCTACATGGTCAGATCACCACCACCCTAGCGAAAGCGAAAGCGGTGCGAGCAGAGGTAGACCACATTATCACCCTAGCTAAAGACGGTTCCCTGAGCGCCCGTCGCCAAGCCATGGGCTACATCTACGACAAACAACTGGTTCACGCCCTCTTTGAAGGCGCACAAGCCCGTTATGGCAACCGTAACGGCGGTTATACCCGGGTCGTGCGTACCCTGCGCCGTCGCGGGGATAATGCCCCCATGGCGATTATCGAACTGATGTAACGATGACAGCTTGCCCCCAGTCGCGGATCGCCCTAGTTATCCAGTATGTGGGAACTAATTTCCACGGCTGGCAACGGCAACCCCATCACAGGAGCGTGCAGGAAGAAATCGAGAAGGCTCTGGCCGATATTCTCGGTTATGTCGTCACTCTGCACGGGGCCGGACGTACGGATAGCGGTGTTCACGCCGCCGCCCAGGTTGCCCATTTCCAGCAGCAGAGTCCGATCCCACCTGCCCATTGGGCCAAGGTTCTCAATGCTCGGCTAGATGACGATATCGTCATTCGGGCTTCGGCTCAGGTTCCCGATCGCTGGCACGCCCGTTTCTCGGCCCTCTGGCGACGTTATCGTTACACCCTCTATACCGACCCCATCCCCAATCTCTTTGTTAGCCCCTTTAGTTGGCACTACTACCATCGTCCCCTCGATGCCGATTTGATGGCCAGGGCCCTGGCCCCCCTATTGGGAAAGCACCATCTGGCCGCCTTTCACCGTGCCAACTCTAGCCGTGACCATTCTTGGGTAGAAGTACAGGGGGTGGAATGCTACCGTCAAGGGCCGTTTATACAGATGGAAATTCAAGCCAATGGCTTTTTGTACGGGATGGTGCGGCTATTGGTGGGAATGTTGGTAGAGGTAGGAACTGGCGAGCGATCGCTAGAAAACTTTACCGACATCTGGGTCAATCAGCGCCGAGAATTGGTCAAATACGCCGCACCAGCTAAAGGACTATGTTTACTGCGGGTGGGTTACGCTGATTTTCCCTTTGCCGATAGCGTCTGGTGCGAGACTCAGCCTCTTTATTATTTCCGAGCATAGAGATTCAAAGTTTATTTTTGTAAAGCAAGGCAAACTGACCATGAACAAAACACCGCTACCAAATTTAGAGACTCTAGAGCAGAAATGGTACGTCATTGATGCGGCCGATCAGCGTCTAGGTCGTCTGGCCACCGAAATCGCGATGATTCTACGGGGCAAAAATAAGGCCACCTTCACCCCCCATCTGGATACGGGGGATTTTGTCATTGTTATTAACGCCGAAAAAGTAACGGTAACGGGCAAAAAACGCCAACAGAAAGTTTATCGCCGCGACTCCGGCAGACCGGGTGGTATGAAGGTAGAAAGCTTCGATAAACTGCAAAAACGCATTCCCGAACGGATTATCGAACACGCTGTTAAGGGAATGCTCCCGAAAAATAGCTTAGGTCGGAAATTGTTCACGAAACTGAAAGTTTATGCCGGTGCGGAACATCCCCATCAGGCACAACAACCGGAAGTTTTAGCGATTAATACGATTCCCGCAGGAGGAAATTAAGTCAATGCAAGCCACGGACAGTAAAAATAAGGTAGTTTATTGGGGAACGGGACGACGCAAATCGGCGGTCGCTTCCGTGCGTCTGGTGCCGGGGACGGGGGCAATTACCGTTAACGGTCGCGATGGGGAAACCCACTTTAACCGCATTCCCACCTATATCCAGACGATTAAAGCTCCTCTGGAGACTTTGGGACTGGAAAACGAGTATGATATCATCGTTAAGGCCGAGGGCGGTGGTTTGACCGGCCAAGCGGACGCGGTGAAATTGGGTGTCGCTAGAGCTTTATGTCAATTGGCCCCGGAAAATCGTCCTCCCCTCAAGAGTGAAGGTTATCTGACTCGGGATCCCCGGGCGAAGGAACGGAAAAAATACGGTCTTCACAAAGCGCGTAAAGCGCCTCAATACTCGAAACGTTAGGTTAATAGAGAGGTTTATTATGCCGAAAAAAATTCATCCTACTTGGTATCCGGAAGCTAAGGTGATCTGTAATGGTGAAGTGGTGATGACGGTGGGTTCGACCAAACCAGAAATTCATGTGGAGGTTTGGTCGGGTAATCATCCTTTTTATACGGGAACCCAGAAGATGATTGATACGGAGGGCCGGGTCGATCGCTTCTTGCGTAAGTACAAAATGGGTGATAAGTCAAGCAAAAAGGCTGATCAGAAATAATTCTTTACTTTTGCCTTTTTGACCCGGTGGGGAGATTTTCCCGCCGGGTTTTTTGCTATCTTGAGGCTAGTAGAGTCATTATCGATCTTCTGGAACTTTCGGAAATCCCTGACCGAATCCAGATTCTGAAACCCTTGCTTGACAACTGATCGCTAACTTTTTTCTAATAAAAACTCTAATTTCGGGTTTCTGTTAGTTGGGACTTGCTGAAAATTACTGGAAGCCTTGCTAGAAAACGGTTTTGGGACTTTTTTCGCCCAAAAAGTGCCAGAAACAAACGTTGAGAAATCGATCCGAGGGACTCAAAACCCTTGCACTTTCCGGAGGCGATGGCAAAGGGTTCCGCTTCCAGACCTGCGAGGTCATTCTGTTATTCTGACTGTTATTCTGACTTCCCCGACCGAAGACCGACGACCGACTCCTAACCCCACCAATAAACTTTTTCAGCAAACCCTAACTAATTTTTCAGCACAGGCTCTTAATTCCTCCATTGTACCCAGTCCGGGGCGATTAACCTTTTCCCCGCTTAAAGGGGCCGTGTCAATAGCGAGTACCTTTTCCTGGAAGGGAAACTGACTCATTTTGACTAGATGGGGAATAGTGTTGATCATAAACCAGACATTGGTTCGCGCTGTAAAAAACCAGAGCTAACAACTTGGCAATCCCATTTTGTATAAACCTCACTTTTATTTGGGTCTTAAATGGGATACATTATAGGGGAATCTTAGCGACAAGTTGACGCAATTCCTGATTAACCTATGACTATAGCCCTCGATCGCTTGCCCCAATCTTGGCAGGGTTTAGCCCATCGTTTAACTTATAAGTATTTTCAGGCACGCATTGATATACCCAAAGACCCCTATAAAATTCTCTTTCGTCCCCAACCCTATCAGGTTTTATTTATTCTTAGCCATATGCGATCGGGTTCGTCTTTATTGACCCATATCCTCAATTCTAATCCTGAAATTATCGGTTTTGGCGAAACTCATCTGGTTTATGAGAGTGAACAGGATTTTAAAACTTTAATGTTTAGACTCCACTGGCGTTTGAAAGATTTAAACATGAATCATAAATATATTTTAGATAAAGTTCTTCACGATGAGAAGTTTTTAGATCATAGTTTTTTGCAATCTGATGCGGTTAAGACCATATTTTTACTACGAGAACCGAAGCGCACTTTAGCTAGTATTCTAGATATTAAACCCCATCACAATGAGCAGCAAGCCCTGGGTTATTATACTGGTCGTTTAGCCACTTTAGAAAGTTATGCCCGCTTAATTAACAGTCAAGAAAAGAGTTTACTTATCACCCACGATCAAGTATTAAACCAAAGTCAATTGGTCTTTAATAGTTTACAAAGTCATCTCGATACTAAAACGGGATTTTCTGAAGAATATCGAGTTTTAAACACTACTGGCATTCGTGGGCTAGGCGATTCTTCCGAGAATATCAGAGCGGGTAAAATTATTAAACAAGCCAGAAAATTAGATATAGAAATTTCCGACGATGTTTTAACCCAAGCCCAAAAAGCCTACGATCAATGCTACAAAACCCTTAGCCATTATTGTCATTGTATCTAAGCTGAATCGGGGATGAGCAATAGCCTTGATTCTCTCCTCGGAGTCCCAAGAAAACCCCCCTAATTCAACTCTAGGTTGATCCTTTAGTAGGTTCGATTAGCCTTCAATATTAGCAATTGTAAAGCCCATCTGACACTCGTAGAGATTGGGCTGTTGGCTGCCCCCTTTGCCTAGGGAATGACCACAGCCTAGTTTACCCTCTCGCCACCGGGGCTGCCCCTGCTGGTTGGCTAAAAGACAGCCCTGACACACAGAACCCGTATCGAGAATGTGTTCGTCGGTTAAGATCACTAACATGACGTTCACCCCCATTGATCTCCGATTATTCTTGTCTCTATTGTAGGATGTTTTTTCTGAGATGTAGTGCCGCGCTATACATTCCGCTACTTTTTGGCTTTTTTTCGCCTGGACCCTTCTTATACAAGGTATTTACCGATCAATTGTGAATACTCAGAAGATAAGGCGGCTCTTCTAGGTTCTGTGTGAGGATGTTATAATATCAATACAGAATAGGAGGTGGGTTATCTGGATAAATTTTGATCAACTCCTCGATTTACCAAATGTAACAGTGGTCAATTATCAAAAAATTGAGAAGATATTAAGACTTAAACAATTTAACAACAACCAGCGGAAGTCATGGGAGATAAACCCTGTATTCTTGGTTAGCGAGTCACCCTCAGAACCTAACTTAAAAACTTTATGAACGCACCCGAATTAGCCATTGCTACCGTTGGTTTAACCAAACAATTTGACCGCCATGGGGCTGTTAATCAAGTAGATTTACAGATTGAAGCGGGGGAAGTTTACGGGTTAATCGGTCCAAATGGAGCGGGAAAAACCACTTTAATTAGGATGTTAGCGGCAGCGGAAGAACCGACAACGGGAGAAATATATCTGCACGGAGAACGTCTTTTAAGAGATGAGAGTAATCCCCGTCTCAAAAGAAATTTAGGTTATCTACCCGATAATTTTCCCCTCTACGATGACCTAAATGTCTGGAATTATCTTGATTATTTTGCCCGTCTTTATCATATCCCTCGCTCCCAACGTCATCGCCGCATTTATGAGGTTCTAGAACTGGTACAATTAACCAATAAAAGTCATAATTTGATCGCTACTTTATCCCGGGGGATGAAACAACGTTTAAGTTTAGCCCGAACGATTATCCATGAACCTTTAATTTTACTTCTCGATGAACCGGTTTCTGGATTAGACCCGATCGCTCGCCTACAATTTCGTGAGATTATTAAAGTCTTACAATCGGCAGGTATGACTATTTTAATTTCCTCCCATGTCCTTAGTGATTTAGCGGAACTTTGTACTTCTGTGGGTATAATGGAATTAGGTTATCTAGTGGAAAGTACCTCTTTAGAGGAATTAAATCAACGTCTAGCTGGTCAATACTTGCAGATTACGACTCTAGGCAATTTAGAAGCCTTAGAAACCGCTCTTGAACAATGTGTTTTTGTGGAAAGTTGGCAAAGAATTATTAATACTAATACTCTCCGAGTTAAATTTACGGGAACCCTAGAAGATAGTGCCGAATTGTTGAAATCTTTAGTCGTTTCTGGCCTGGCCTTAAGGGAGTTTTATACTTGCCGCGAAGATTTAGAAACTATTTTCCTAAAACTGGGACATCGACAGGCATCTTAAGGGGAAATAATAATTTTTAAATCTAACCAGATAGTAACTTTTCGACTAATTTAATTTGCTCCTGACTAAAACCCGCTTCCTTCAGGTGTGCCAGAAACCATTTTTCTCGATAACGACCGTCTAAATCCCTAGCCTTTCTATAGGTATCCCGCGCTTTTTTACTATCACCTTGATCTAAATAAATCATTGCCAAAGCCACAAGAGGATGGGGATTATTTGGCTCTAATTTAACTGCTTTTTTAGCGTTAGTAATAGCTGAATCAAAATCTTTTAGGCGATGATAGGCGAGGGATAAATTATAGTAGGCGATTTCATTATCGGGTTTTAAACTAGCGGCTTTAGTATGAGTGACTACGGCTTTTTCAAGATGACCACCGACAAGATAAACAATACCCAAAGCATTATAAGCAGCCACATGATCGGGAGCAATTTTAATCGTTTCTTCGAGAGTTGTTTGTGCCGCTAAAGGTTGTTTAGCTAGGTGTTGTGTCCAGCCTAAAATTACTCTCCCGTCTAGATGATTGGGGTTTAACTGTACCGATTTTTTTAAAGCCTCAATACTTTTGATAAAATCTCCCTGTTGACGATACTGTAATCCCAATTGACGATAACGATTAGCAGCCTTAATGTCTGATGGGGGAATAATCGGACTGGGAGAAGGAGAAATGATTATCTTAGCCGTCGGTTCTCTTTTAGGGGGAGAGGGGGGACTACAGCCCCAAAAAACCGGGGAACTAAACATGATCAAGATAGTCAGGATTCGATAACTATTCATGGGACAATTAATACCAGTCCAATTGTTAAGGGTGTCATCAAATTATGAATTATTCCCCCGAATCCGTGCAACGGCTGCTCGATTCCAATGATTATGGCGATCGCTTATCGGGAGTTAATCAACTGCGTTATTTAGCCCCAGAAATCGCCTTCGAGATGTTACAGCCTTTAATTAACGATAGTAACGCTAGGGTGCGTTATTCGGCGGTAAGTCAGCTAGATATCCTCGGTCGTCAGAATCTCGATCTGGCCTTAACTATTCTACGCGATCGCTTGTTAAATGATCCCGAAGCAGACGTGAAAGCGGCCGCGGCCGATGCGATCGGGGGGTTAAAATTAACGGCAGCCTACGATGATCTGGTGGCCGTCTATGAACAATCCAGCGACTGGTTAATTCAATTTAGCATTGTGGCCGCTTTGGGCGAATTGGGGGAACCCCGGGGCTTTGAACTGCTCGAAATCGCCCTAAACTCCGATAATGAACTGGTAAAAACGGCCGCCGTTAGCGCTTTTGGGGAACTAGGCGACCCTCGCGCCGTCTCTTTACTCGTTCCCTTGGCTAATGATGATGACTGGCAACTGCGCTATCGTCTTGCTCAAGCTTTAGGCCGCTTAGGGGGGGAAGATGCGATCGCTGTTTTGACCCAGTTAACCAGCGATAAAAGCGCCCAAGTTGCCCAAGAGGCCCGCAATAATCTCGTCCAAGGGTGATGCAGAATAGTTGATTTTTGTCAATACCATTTACAATAAATTTTAATTAAGAATCGTTAACAAAGGTAAAGCGATGGAACAATTTACCCGTTTAATCTTGCTCGTCAGTCTCCTTGCGGGGGGCTGTTTCTCTGCCTCAATTGCGATCGCTGATAATCCGGCGGGGGCAATCGTGAGCAAGGATTCACAGGTTAACGAACTACTGCGTCAAGCGCGGCAATTGGTCAAAAATGGCAATTATGGGGAAGCTATAGCCGTTTACGAGCAGGCTGCCGCCCTTGATGGCAATAATGCCAAAATTTTCTCTGGGATCGGCTTTTTACAAACGCGGCAAGGGGATTATAACGCCGCCGCCCAAGCATACCAAAAAGCTTTAAGTCTCGATCCCAGCAATCCTGACTTTTTTCATGCCCTCGGTTATAGTTTGGCTAATATCGGCGATTACGACAATGCAGCCACTTCTTACTACTACGCTATCCAAATAGAACCGAAAAACGTCCAACACTACCTCGGTTTAGGGGTGGTATTATTACGGCAAAAAAACTATGCAAAAGCGGGCGAAGTTTACCAATGGATTTTAGCTCTCGACCCCAATAATCAGCAAGCCCACGAAATCATGGGTAAAGCCTTGATCGAACAGAATAAAAGCAGCGAAGCCTTCGATTTTCTCCAAAAATCCCTGCAAAGATTCCCTAACAATAGTGAATTAAGATTGCAACTGGCCAGCCTTTTGCTCAAACAGGGCGATTTAAATGGTGGAACCCAAATTTTAAAAGAAATAGAGCGACAAAGTGCAGGAAATTTTTTAATTCAGCTAAAAATAGGGATTTTACTCGAAAAACAAGAGCGTTTTGACGAGGCTCTCCCCTTTTATCGTCGGGCTGCTTTCCTAGAACCCCAATCGTTGGAAGCACAAGCGGGAATCGGTCGCATCCATCTGGCCAGAAAAGATTATCTTGCAGCAATTATCGCCTATCAAGATTTGGCCGAAATCGCCCCCAATAACGCTGATGTCTATCTTAATCTCGGTCGGGCCTACGCGGGCCGAGGACGAAAAAGAGAGGCGGAGGAAGCTTTTAAGCAAGCGCGAGCGGTTTATGTGCTGAAAAATAATCAATCTGGCCTGGAGGAAGTGGATGCCCTGCTGAAGAAATTGCTTGAGTAAAACCAGATCAGTTATCAGTTATCAGTTATCAGTTATCAGATTTGAGTTTTCAGTTCACTGATGACTGTTTAGCGATCAAGGAGTAATTTATACTAAATCCGTTGAATATAGGCTACTTATCAGGACAGGCACTCATGCAATAGGCAAGAGGCAAAAGGGGGAATAAATAATCAGTCTTTAATAACCAGATTTAGTATTAGATAGTCAATAGTTTATTCCCAATTGATCGGCAGCCATTGATGATCTAAAACCTGTTCGAGATTAAAAATTATCTGACTGGGTAAACCGCCGGGGGATAAACCCATTTTTTTCCGGACGGCCTCTAAAGCTGTATGGTAGGATGGCTCAAAAATCTCCCGAAGATAGGGCTTTAAACTAGGGCTATCCTCCAGTAAATCTTGAATTTCTGCCCGAAAATTATTGATTTCTCCATTCCAATGATTACCATTCCGGTCTCTTTCCGATTGCCAGTAAGTTAATTTGAGTAAATGTTCTAGGAGACGAGTTAAAAGACTTTTGAGCGCGTGTCTTTCACTTCTCCCCATCGATTCAATCTCCTCAATTAAATTGTCTAAATCCACCTCGGCAAACTGGCCTTTTTTTAATTGTTCTGCCGTGGTTTTTAGCCAGAGATAAAAATCTTCTTCGTATAGTGTTGGGGTCGCTGTTTCTGTTGATCTAGTCATGACGGAACTGCCACAGGTGAAAACTAATCGGGATTCTATATTAATTAAACCCAAAAAAAAGAGAGCTTGAACTCTCCTTCTTGGTTATTTGCTAATCTTACTAACTAGCGACAATATATTCCTTGACGTTGGCCCGGCGACGGCGTAAATGAGCCAGGGCCTGGTGTTCTAATTGTCGCACCCGTTCCCGACTGATGTTCATTCTCTGACCGATTTTGGCTAGGGATAACTCCTTGCCATCGGTTAAACCGAAACGGAGAGTAATCACTTCCCGTTGTTGGGGGGTTAATTCGGCCAGGAGATTGGCTAAGTCTTGCCGTAATAACTCTTGGGTGATGAAGGTATCGGGAGAAACTCCGCTATCTTCCAATAATTCCGACAATTCCGTATCTTGGTTATCGCCGACGCGCACATCAAGGGAGATGGGTTGACGGGCCATACTGAGATATTCGCGGATTTGAGCGGGTTCTAGCTCTAATTCCAGGGCAATCTCGGCAGGGGTGGCACTTCTGCCCAGTTTTTGGGCGAGTTCGCGCTGAGTTCTTTTGATTTTATTCAGTTTTTCGGTGATATGGATGGGTAAACGAATGGTGCGGGCCTGTTGAGCGATCGCACGGGTAATCGCTTGTCGAATCCACCAGTAAGCATAGGTAGAAAATTTATAACCTTTGGTGGGATCAAATTTCTCTACACCTCTTTCTAATCCCAGACTACCCTCTTGAATTAGATCGAGGAATTCCATGTTCCGCTTTTGATATTTCTTTGCGATCGCAACTACCAAGCGGAGGTTAGCTTCAATCATTTTCCGTTTAGCTCGATCGCCAGTTTTCAAGGCGCGATCCAGTTCATTTTCGCTTAAATTCACCGAATCCGCCCACTCCAAGCGCTGTGGTTCCCGTCCTAATTGTTTCGATAGTGCTTCTTTCGCTTCTAACAGGCTCATCATCCGTTGGACTTGTTTGCCGTAAATAATTTCTTGTTCGTGAGTTAGGAGGGGAACCCGCCCAATTTCGTGCAGATAGGTACGCACCATATCGGCATTGAGGGTGGGCTGTGGTTGAGTTTGGTTGGTTTTTGCTGTGGGCATTGGTTTGGTGGTGACTCCTTGACACAGAAAAAGTCTGTTACTATTCCGACTCGCGGGTGAGTCTGGCTTATCTGAAGTCGGTATGAGTTCGATTCGGAATTCCTTTGATTGTATCCTGTGCTTTTAGACGCAGACAATCCCCTAAAGGTTCAAAGCTAATTCATTCTTTGGTATGATGTTAGGTTTATCCTTTTTCCCCCAACATTTAGAACAAAAGTATTACAGCCTAGAACTATCAACTACAATCGCTTGTTTTTGGGTCGCTTTTTCCCGAATCCTCGGCAGTGCCGCTGATACTGTTAGGTAAGATTACAAGACAAAAAGGTGATTTTCCCGATTAGTCATAAACAATTTGGCTGACTTCCGACCCTTTCGCCCTCAGCTTTGAGAGGAAGACTGACAGCCGAGAACCGACTTCTATATATATAATGACCGATCAACACCAGCAAAGTGAGATGTAATCATTGCGGATTTCCGAACTATTTTCTGTAGTATTTGTTACAAAATGCCAAATTAGCCGCGATTGAGAATCGGGAAAAATTGTTATAAAAATTAGGATTGCTAGGAGGGTAATAACTATCATAGAAACAGCAGGGCGGAGATCGGGATAAATTATCGTTTAAACCAAGCTCGATCGCAGTCTCCACAATGCCGTTCTGTGGAACTCCTGAACAATGAGGACTTACTATGACTAAAACCGTCGTTATCGATCCCGTCACCCGGATCGAAGGCCATGCCAAGATCTCGATTTTCCTTGACGATGGGGGGGAAGTGGATGACGTGCGTTTTCATGTGGTCGAGTATCGTGGTTTCGAGAAATTCTGCGAGGGACGGCCGATGTGGGAGATGGCGGGAATTACTGCCCGAATTTGCGGCATTTGCCCCGTTAGTCACCTACTTTGTGCCGCCAAAACCGGCGATAAAATTCTAGCGGTGCAAATCCCCCCTGCGGGGGAAAAACTGCGGCGCTTGATGAATTTGGGACAATTAACCCAATCCCATGCTTTAAGCTTTTTTCATCTTAGCAGTCCCGATTTTCTGCTTGGTTGGGAAAGTGACCCCGCTAAACGGAATGTGTTCGGTTTAATTGCGGCCGATCCCGACCTAGCGCGAGCAGGCATCCGTTTACGTCAATTTGGACAGAAAGTTATTGAACTTTTGGGAGCAAAAAAAATTCACCCCGCTTGGTCTGTGCCGGGGGGTGTGCGTTCCCCTTTAAGCGAAGAAGGGCGACAATGGATTAAAGAACGACTGCCGGAGTCTAAAGCGACTCTTTACACGGCTTTAAACCTATTTAAAGGACTTCTGGACAATTTAACCACAGAAATCGCCGCTTTTGGTAATTTCCCTTCTCTATTTATGGGATTGGTTGGTAAACGGGACGAGTGGGAACACTACGGTGGTCATATTCGTTTTACCGATAGTCAAGGCAATATCGTAGCCGATAACCTGAGCGAAGACAATTATCGCGATTATATCGGCGAATCAGTGGAAAAATGGTCTTATTTGAAGTTTCCCTACTATAAACCCCTCGGTTATCCCAATGGTATCTATCGAGTTGGTCCCTTGGCCCGCTTAAATGTTTGTTCCCATTTTGGCACGGAGGGAGCGGATATCGAGTTACGCGAATATCGCCATCGGGTCGGTGGTGTAGCAACCTCTTCTTTTTATTATCATTATGCTCGTTTAGTCGAGATTTTGGCTTGTTTAGAACAGATTGAACGTTTAATCGATGATCCCGATATAGTTTCTCAACGCTGCCGGGCCGAAGCAGGAATTAATAATCTGCAAGGGGTGGGAGTTAGTGAAGCGCCCCGGGGTACTTTATTCCATGATTATAAAGTGGATGAAAATGGTTTGATTGAAACGGTGAATTTAATTATTGCCACAGGTAATAATAATTTGGCCATGAATCAAACGGTGAAACAAATCGCCCAACATTATATCCATGGTGGCGAAATTCCCGAAGCGATGTTAAACCGCGTAGAAGCGGGTATTCGTTGCTATGATCCCTGTTTAAGTTGTTCTACTCACGCTATGGGACAAATGCCGCTACAGCTAGAGTTAGTTAATGCAGCCGGTGAGGTGATTAATACTCGACAAAGGGGTTAATTATCTAAGTTGTTAGGGTGTTAGGAAATAGGGCAAATTCCTCCTAACACCCGGGGCTATTTCATTTTAGATGATAAGATATTGGGGGAAAATAAAACGGTTCTTCGGTTTGTCTTATGCAACGTACAGGGTTATAAGGAATGAAACTCTTATAGAGAAAAACATTTGGCGATTTTTGTCAATTGTTTTCAATCTAGAGCGAACTAAATCAATTAAATCTCTTGCCAGATAAGGATTTAGTGGATTTATGCCGCACTATCGAACCATAACAAGTAACGAAGAACCTTTTATTTATCTGAAAAAAAATTTTTTCTGTTTCTTTTTGGGGCGTTCAATGGGAGTTTCCGTTACATCCACTACCCTTACGACCGGTATCTCTGCTTGATTTAGTAGAGCTTTTTTTCCTTTTAAACGGAAGTTTCCCGATTGTGAAAGCATTTTTTCCGTCTTATTTACAGCCTATAGTTAATTCTGATATTTGACCGCTTGTACCAATGTGAAAATATGTTCTATATTCTCGCCAATATTCTAACGTTACTAAAACTTGTTCTTCTATAGATAGTTTAGGTTTCGGTCCGCTTTTAGATACTGAATTAGAGTCGGCTTCAACACTTTTTACTGATTCTACCATCCTACCATCTTTCTATAGGTTTGTTTATACACACCGAAACGGCGTTTGAACTGTTCATCTGATAAGTTTTGATAATCCATATTTTTGCTAATAAACATAGCAAAAGTATGGATGATTTCCTGACCTAAGATTACATTTTATTCTTTTTTCCACTTCCATCTAAAAATCGAGAAAAAAGCAAGGCCTTCCATTATACCATAAAAAAATTATGCAAGAGGTCTAATTAGCAGCCCCAATCAAAATAAAGGGCGACCAAAAGAAAGGATGGCTTTTAATTTGACTCAGTTTGGCCTGTCGCATGGCTTCACTTTTAGTCATACCATTCTTGAGATTTTGATAAAATTGGGTCATAATTTCGGCACTGGTATTATCTTCAGCATTCCAAAGACTGGCTATTACTGATTTAGCACCGGCTCTTTCTAAGACGTAAGCAAGTCCCGATATTTCCTGACCGTCTGCGTTGGCTTCCTTGGCGGTTTGACAGGCACTCAGGGTGATTAATTCGGTATTTTTTAAGCCTAATAATGCGGCATCGGCGATGTTATATTGCTCTTTATTGGCGAAAAGAATAGTATTAGCTTGCATACCCAAATTAGGACAGCCAGCAAGATTAAAACAGCCATGAGTTCCTAAGTGTAAAATCGGAAAGCGAAAGGCTTGTTTTTTGAATATATCTAGAGTTGCATTTGTACCGAGATATTTTTCACTTCCGGGAAAGGTTTTGCTGATAGTTTCTGCTTCTATTTCTGTGCCTTTAAGTTCTTCTTGGGTGGGTTTAGGGTTAGCAAATGCTAGACCTTGTAAAGGTTTTCTTTCGGTCGCGGGAGGGGTAGATGTGGAGATGCGAGTTAAATAATAAATTGGATATTTTTCTAGGAGAACTTGGTCATTTTTCTTATCGTAGAGAGTTTCAAAAGGAATATAGCGCAGTTGTCCAGTGGCGATGATGGCGATATTTTTTCGGAAACTGGTGGCGATTTGGGACTCGATGGGACGGATCAGAATCTCATACAATTTACTACCGGTAACGAGGTAGTCGGCATTTCGACGATCAGCTAATTGGGTACGGTATTCGCTGACGAGTTTATTCAATTCATCGCGTTTTGTATCACTTTGAATAACGATTAATTTTTCTCTAGTAACGAGAAATAGGGCGACTTTATCGCGGAGGGGAACGGGTTGAATAACGAGGGTATCAGGAGCGATATTTTTCTGTAGTTGGGCGATGTCGGTGGGTTTAGTTTCAAAAAGTTCAGCAATTTCAGGATATTTCTGTCCGATAGTTTCCGCATTTTTATACACTTTCTCCTCGAATTGTCGGATCTGTTGTGCCAGTTCTTGGGAGTATTTATCCTGTAGTTGTCGGCGCATTCCTTCGAGTTGTTGATTGTCGGTGTTCCAGTTATCAAGTGCTTTTTGTGCATCGGGATCGGCAACTTTGGCATTAATCAGGCGATTGTAATCGGCAAGATCGGCGGTAGTGGCGAGGTTAAGCCATTGAAAGGCTTTTTCGGGTTGGTTTTGTTGGATTAGGACTTCGGCGAGGGTGATAACGGTTCTTTCGTTAGAGGCTAAAAAATCCTTGCGATCGTCGCGGGATAATCCTCCACGTATTTCTAGGTGGATAGTTAGGGAAGCTTCGAGGTTTTTAATAGCTTGTGTAGGTTGATTTATGCTTTGATAAGCTAGGCCAAGATTATTGAGGCTGAGAGCTTCTCCAGCGCGATCGCCGATTTCCCTCGCGATGGCTAAAGACTGTTGATGGTACTCGATCGCTTTCGCGTACTGTCCGAGAGATTGGTAAGCGGCTCCTAAACTTTCTATGGAAGCGGCTTCTCCCGGTCGATCTTTAATCTCTCTAGTGATATCTAAAGCTTGTTGAAGATACTTGATCGCTTTCTCATACTGTCCGAAAGATTGGTAAGCATTTCCTAAATTGCCAATAGAAGCTGCCTCTCCCTGTCGATCTTTAGTCTCTCTCTTGATAGCTAAAGACTGCCAATAGTAATCGATGGCTTTCGGATACTGTCCGAGATATTGATAAACGGAACCTAAATTTCCTAAAGATCTTGCTTCTCCCCATCGATCTTTAATTTCCCTCGTAACATCTAAAGCTTGTTGAATATACTCGATCGCTTTTTGGTACTGTCCAAGAGAACGGTAAGTGATTCCTAAATTGCCTAGATCGTAGGCTTCTCCCTGTCGATCTTTAATCTCCCTTACGATGGCTAAAGACTGTTGGTAGAACTCGATCGCCCTCTGATACTGTCCGAGGGAGTAGTGAGCATTTCCTAAACCGCTCAAAGAACGGGATTCTCCCAAACGATCGCTGATTTCTTTTTTAATAAATAAGGATTGCCAGAATAATTCAATCGCTTTTTGAAATTTTCCTAAAGAATTATAGTTATTCCCCAAGTTATGGATAACCTGAGCTTCCATTTGAAGATCGTTTAATTCCTTCGCAATAGTTAAAGCTTGTTCATGGTGTTTAATGGATTCTCTATAATTGCCCAGAAAATAATAAGTAACGCCTAGATTATTTAGAGTATCAGCCTCTCTATCTCGTTCTTTTAATTCTCGAAAAATTGCAAGGCTTTCCTGACGATATTTAATTGATTTCATATAGTCGTGAAGATCATTATAAGCATCTCCTAATCTTCTGAGAATGATTCCCTCTCCTAGAAAAACAACTTTCTCTCCTTGCCGATCATGAAATTCTCGCATAATTGCTAAGGCAAGCTGATAATATTCTATTGCCTTGTCATGGTTTTCTAATAAATGATTATTAGCTCCCAAAATTAGTAAAGCCTTTGCTTCTCCTTGTTTATCTTTAACCATCCTGTAAAGAGTTAGTGCCTTTTGAATGGATTCAATAGACGCTTTGTATTCATCAACTTCATGTTGCTGAAATGCTTGCTCTAAAAGCCTATCTGCTTCTGCTTTCCTCGCATCCGTATTTTGCGCTATTACCGCAGGGACGAGAGAGGAGAGTTTCCCGTTAACAACTGGTAGGGTGACGGTAGCCACTAGGGAAAGGGTAAGTAATGCGTAAAATTTGGGATTCATAGTTATTTCCGCTATCAGTTATTAGTTAATATACCTCATCATGAGTTCCAATGTTAATCAAAACTATCCTATCTGTTTGAGTTTTCTCGTCTCGTTCTAAATAGAAAATGATGCGGCAATCATAACTACAGGAACAATCTCTCAATTCCTGATATTCTCCCCTGACTCGATTAACATTTCTTGCTGTTCCCTGGGTAATTGACTAACCAACTCCAGCGCGTTTTCAAAGGTAATCATATTGAACTCCCTTGTTAAATTTAATGCGATAACAGTCCTATTTAAGTACGAAGATCTGATCAATGACATAATTTTTCCCCTCGCTAACCCGACATTAGAGGAATCTTTAATAAATGTTTCCTAATCCAATCAGCTAAGGGACTTGCGTGGGAATAATATCCCAATCGATCGGAGGGCGCAAGCTTTGCGCCCCTACAGTAACGGATTTTGTCCACAATGTAGGGGCGAACTGCGTTCGCCCAAAAGGTACATTATCAAAGCGCAAGTCCCTAATTGTTCCTCTGAAAGCTTACCAACAGCAAGATCGATCCATATCTGGTATTTTTCTTGACTAGAAGCTTGAAAATCGTAGCCATTGAGCCTCAGAAAAGTCCTCGTCACTACATAGGCCGTTCTCTTATTCCCATCTACAAAAGGGTGATTCTTGACAATCCCATAAGCGTAGGCTGCTGCCAAAGAAGCCATGTCAGGAGGCGACTTAGAATAAGCCAGAAGATTTTGGGGTCGGGAAAGTGCGCTTTCTAGCAACCCCTCATCTCGAATACCCTCTAATCCACCATGCTCGGCTATTTGGCGGTGATGAATCGCGAGAGCTACCCCATCAGCTATCCAGATTAGCTGGTTCATGAGCCTAAGTTGCCAGCTTTCTCAAAATATTCCAGTCTTCGCGCATCACTTCCTCCGCCACTTCCATTTGCTGGACAAATTCGGGGTCGTAGGGTGTAAGCTCAAAGCCATTCGGCGTTTCCAAGAGGTAGAGCATATCGCCTTTACTAAGGCGCAGCTTCTCCACCAACTCTTTCGGGAAAATCACCCCCATAGAGTTCCCTACCGTTGTGACTTTTAACTTAATCATCGTTTTTTGACTGAGTAAATATGTCAATTATAGCACCTCCCATATTTCCTGAATTTCTCACATCACTTAACAATTTAGTATTAACTTTCCGAACCATTGTCTAATCTCTTGTTTTTCACTCTCTTCCAACGGAAAATCAATATTTTTGAATTGTTCGGCCGTTCTCTGTTTGACTCCTAAAATCTCAATCCCTACAATCCTATCCGTCTCATCGTAATCATAGACAATCCCCGGCGCTACTTCCTCAGAATCAATAACCTTTCCCTCAAAACGACGAATATAAGCGGCATTAGCGGCTTGATCATAGTCTATTTTCATAGTTTCCCCTTTAATCGGCGTTCAAAATGGACAGTTACCAAAAGATTATAATTACTAAGTAGGTAGGCGTTAAAAATTATCAGAAACCCCCCTTATCAAGGGGGGACTAAGGGGGGATCGAACCTAAAATCCATTTTTAATTTAATTATAACCAGCTACTTATACTGTTCACATCAAACAAAAATACCCATGAAAACTAGACAAGAATACCTCAACGCCCTAGTCAACTTTGACCAACCCCTATCAACTATCCTCCCTATCCTAAAAACCTTTCCTTGGGACAGTAGCGAAGCAATTATCACCCTAAAAAAAGAGCATCTGATCGATATTCTCGATCGCTATCTCAATAACGCTCTATCTGCCACCGACTTAGAAAACTGGGCTGATGCCATCGAATGCAGAGAAGATATCGCCTATGAAACAGATTACGAAGCTATCATTAATGACATCATTTTTTACCTCGCTAACCCGACCTTAAACTATCCACTATCACCAAAAACAATCGAACAATACATCAGCCAACTTTCCCATTTAAAGTCTTCCTTAATTTCCTAAAAAATAGGCTTCTTATTTGTGAATTTTAATGGGGGTTTACTTGAATCTCAATTTTGTCCGAGGGGTTAAATTTAATTTCCTCGACAACGTAGGAACTCTTACTCGCCACCCCCTCGATCCCTCTTATTTCTAGAGGATCTAGCGAGGTTAAAGTTACTTCTGCTTTTCCTTGATTAACATCAATAATTTTGAAGTTCTGTAGGGGTTCCTGCCAGCGTTGTCTATTCTGGTTTGGATTGCTTGATCCCTCTTCCCCACGAATAACAAGCTCTCCGCTTTTGATAATAACCTTCCCTTGAAACTCTATCTGTTTGATCTCTTTCATTGCCACTTCTTTTGTTTTTGATTCTCTCCCTAAAGCGATCGTTTTTGTTGGAGAATCGAACTTGATTAATCTCCCAGATAGAGAAGTGCCATTTTTTAAAGATACTTTCGTATCATCTGGTATGAATACGGGAATTTTCTTGACGGGAGATTGATCGCCGGTGGCCGGTAGATGATAGCCAGCAAGAGAGGCGATAAAAACTAGGCTAGTTGCGGTTATTATTGGGTAGAGTTTTTTCATCTTTACCTTGCCTGAATGATCGGGATTTAGTTGGTTCTGTTTTCAATCTTGGATGTGGTGGGTTAGGAGTAACAGTAACCCAACCTAGGGTTTTTTCTAGAGGGTTTTTTCCATATTTTAGCGTCGGGATTGTCAAAGGGGAAGCGTTTTATCTTCTCTTTATGTTAAAACTTATAAAGCTACTCCTTTACGCGGTAAGCGATAGAAATATGACTCTACAAGAGCTAATGCGGTGGGCGGAAAAATTATCCGCAATCGAGAAACGGCAACTGATCGAAAAAATTACCGCAGAAATGGCATCGGAATCGGCAGAAGTTAATCAACCCCGTCCCTCTTTATGGGGTATATGCGCCGATTTAGGACAGGCTCCCTCGGCTGAAGATATCGATAAAACCCGACGAGAAGCGTGGGGAGATTTTACGGCAGAGGATCTTTAAGTGTTAAAAGCAGTTTTAAGTAGGTAGGCGTTAAAAATTATCAGATACCCCCCTTATCAAGGGGGGCAGGGGGGATCGGCACCCCCCTTATCAAGGGGGGCAGGGGGGATCGAACCTGAAATCCATTTTAAATTTAATTATAACCAGCTACTTAGATACTCATGCGGTTATCTGGTATCTTTACATCGAATTATTGCGGCAACCGCCCTATATTTAAACGGTCCCTTAATTAGCCGAGATCGAAAAATTCAATTATCAACGGTTAATACGATCTGGTAGCAACGAACTAATCAAATTCCTATTCCCCGAATATAATTCGATTCGGTGGGTTAGCGCTACTCGTAACCCAACCTGCGGTTTTTGTCAATATATTTTTACTTTCCGAAACCTTTGTTCGGGCGGTTTTGTTTGGCAATACGGAGGGCTTTTCCGGTTTTGCCATCCTGTAGTGCGATCCGCATCGATCGCTTTTTCTGGTAGGATTGAATATCCGCCGCTAACGGATGATTGTTATCGATCCGTAGATGGGTTAAAGAACATATAAGACTCGTTTGTTTTCCCAATTCATTTTTTAGGAAACAAATAATTCCCCCCTCGTCTCCCGTGTAGAAAATTTTATCGATCGAAAACTGGTGATCGGGTTTGTATCGCTCGCCTTTTGTTTCAGCTATTTTTAACGTTTCGGGAGTTGCACGCACGGGGATCGGTAAACTTGCTTCCATTTTCTCGATTAAAAAACTAACTTGTCGGGGATCGTCGATCGACATGGGTTATTCTCCTTGATAAAATACAAAGAACTGGCGATAGAACCCGGTCGATCGAGTAGGATAGCGATCGAAAACGCCAATCAGGGACATTTTGCCGTGAGCGCTCCGAATTCGCCCCCTCCCGGAACACAGATACTAGGAACTTTCGCCAGTCTTCTCGGTTTGCTGGGGATTTTTCTCTATTTTACGGGATGGATCTATCGGTGGGCCTATTTCGGCTGGTTTAGCCTTGAGATCAACCGTCTGGACTTGCCCTTGCGTTCCTTCCTTTTTGTGCCGATACAGGTCTTCTGTGGCGATTTCGGGGCGTTGCTGCGAACGTTTCTGGCACTGGTTGCCGTTGCCTTTGCGATTCAATTTACTCTCTGGATTTTGTCTCCCCTGCCATCCTATTCAATTGTCAGTCAATCTAAACGGAAATTTCATCAAATATTTCACCCCCTAGGTTTATTAGTCCGGGGAATTCCCGAAGCTCTCCGAAAAGATTTGATCGCTGTTATTTGGTTATTAATTATACTTTTTTGGTTAGCCCGAATTCAGGGATCGATCGATGCCCGTCGCGATGCAGTTAATGATAGTTCTACCTTACCAGTTATCACTTTAGTTTTACCGGAAAAACAGATAGCGATCGGTCGTAATCCAGAGGATGTTTTTACCGATCCTTCTCTCAAAGGTTATCGAATTATCGGTGAGACTAAATTACTCGAAGAGCTGCGGGGAAAAGAAACGAATGATAGTAAAGTTAATCCCCCGCGAGTCTGGCGTTTATTAATCCAAAATAACAATTGGACTTATGTTTTTCGCGGGTTATCCCCTCAGTCGGCAGAAAATGAACGTCCGGCGATTCTAGCCATTCGCGAGGATAAGGAGGGACAATTGATGATTCTCGCGCCAGATGTCCCATAATCCCGATGAGAGTCAATCGGGGAAATGATCAAATTATCCTTGAACATCGAAGCTTACTGCTATAATTACTTACGGACAAAGATAATAAATAAAATTTATGGGCGACTTTTTTGATAACGTGAGCCGTTACCCCCGCTATCTGATTAGCTTTAGTTTAGGGATTTTCTTCGCCTTTTTTGGCTGGTTGGCCCCTTTATTAAAAAATCCCCTCACAGCGATCGCACTTGTCGGCTTTCTGGGGGGAACTTTCGCCTTTCTTTATTTCACCCTCAAAGCCATGCTCGGATTAGCTTGATACAATGGTAAGGGTTTCGCTGTTTTTAGGGGACGAAAATTATGGCTAACGACCGTCGAGTATCTCGCGTGTCCTCGCTAATTAAGCGCGAGGTCAGCCAAATGTTATTAATGGAAATTAAAGATGATCGCGTCGGTGCCGGTATGGTGAGCGTTACCGATGTAGATCTCTCCCACGACCTACAACACGCTAGGATTTTTGTGTCTATCTACGGCAACAAAGATGCAAAGGCCGAAACTATGGCCGGTTTAAAAGCGGCCGCGGGATTCGTCCGGCGCGAACTGGGCCAACGCATCCGTCTGAGACGTACCCCCGAAGTGGTCTTCCTAGAAGATTCTTCCCTCGAACGCGGCGATCGAATGTTACACCTTCTTGATCATATTAAAACCGATCGACCCCCAGAAGATGACGATTCCGCTATCAGTGACCAGTGACCAGTAGAGGATAACTAAATTTAGGCAAAACTGGGAACTTAAAACTTAAACCTGATAACTGATAACTGATAACTGATAACTGAATAGTGAGCGATCGCATTTTATCCCTAAAAGAACGTATTGGTCAGATGATAGTAGTCCGCGCTTCCGGCTATCTCTTTGACCAACAAATCCGCTATCCTGCTTGGGAACCCGTCAACGCCACCCTGAAACATTGGTTAGAAACCCTCCACCTCGGTGGGGTGATTCTCTTAGGAGGTAGCGCCGCCGAAATCGCTTTCCGTAGCCAACAATTACAAAGTTGGTCCGGCGATAATCCTCTCCTCATCGCCGCCGATATCGAGGAGGGGGTCGGCCAAAGGTTTTCCGGCGCCACTTGGTTTCCCCCCCCGATGGCTTTAGGAAAAATAGCAGAAAAAAGCTTGACAAAAGCCACAGAATATGCTAGGGAAATGGGAGCAATTACCGCTAAGGAGGCTCTAGCGATCGGGATTAACTGGATTTTAGCCCCAATTGTCGATGTGAACAATAATCCCGACAATCCCGTTATTAATATTCGTTCCTTCGCTGAAACTCCCGAAATCGTCGCTAATCTAGCTCAAGCTTTTATTTTAGGGGCTGATTCCTATCCAGTTTTGACCACGGCCAAACATTTTCCGGGCCACGGTGACACCAGCAATGACTCCCATCTCGATCTTCCCATTATCAACCACGATCATCATCGCCTAGAAGCGATCGAATTGCCCCCCTTTCAAGCGGCGATCGAGTCAGGGGTTGATAGTATTATGTCAGGCCATCTGTTAATTCCCGCTTGGGATGCCGAATTTCCCGCCACTCTTTCCTCGAAAATTCTCGGGGAAAAACTGCGCCAAAATCTCGGTTTTCAGGGTTTAATCGTCACCGATGCCCTGATTATGGGAGGAGTGACTAAAATTGCCAGCGCTGCCGCCATAGCAGTGAGGGCGGTACAGGCGGGGGCCGATATACTGTTAATGCCTCCCGATCCGATCGAAGCGATCGAAGCGGTGTATAGTGCCGTGCAGGCGGGTACAATTAGCGAAGCCAGAATTAATGATTCTTGGCAACGTATTCAACGAGCAAAAGAGAAATTGGGGCAAAGACAGCCATCCTTAGAATCCTTAAGCAGTTTAGCGGCACCGCAAGCTCTAGAGATTGTCAAGGATATTTTAAAAGATTCCCAAACAGTTAGCGGTAATTTACCCATTAAAGCCACTCAAGGCCGCAATTTAATCATTATCGATGATTTACTCAACTGTGACTTTCTCGATCGCTCTTGTCCGGCGGTGACAATTCCCCGACAATGGGGTTATCAAACCCAAATAATCGACCGTAGCACCTTTAATCAGTCCCTCGTCTCCCCAGAAACGACTCTCCTACAAGTATTTATCCGTGGTAATCCTTTTCGGGGTAGTGCCGGATTAGGGGAGGAAACGAAAGCTATCTATCAAGCTTTGCTGAAAACTGGACAAATTCAAGCATTGATTGTTTATGGTAGTCCCTACGTTTTCCAGTGGTTTCGTCAACAAAGCGCAGAAATTCCCCATCTTTTCAGCTACGGACAACAACCAAGCGCCCAAAAAATTGCCCTAGAAACTATTTTTGAGGGGCCCACTAGCGGCGAAAATCAGACCGATACTTTCGTTTAAGTAGTCGTGCAAAATTAATTTCCTAGTGAAGATAGGCAAAAGGCAAAAGGCAGGAGGCAAAAGGTGGTTAGATGTGTGTAATTAATCTTGCTTAGGTACTTAAGGGCAAAAATTGCCTAGTAACCATTGGGCAATGCGATCGGAGGCCCCGGCTGGCCCCATTCTCTGACGACCATTAAAGGCGATTTCTTGCCACTGTGGGGGATTTTGTAATAAATATTCTAACTTGTCTGCTACTGACTCGGCACTATCGCCCAAGAGAATTGAACAGCCTAATAAACGCTGTTGCAGTTTGGCAAAATGGGGAGTAAATTGTGGTCCAGATCCCGCAATTGTGATCGCCGGTTTACCCAAACCGACGAACTGTTCCGTGGCAGTTCCCGCCATGGCGATCGCTAGATGGCAACGGCCTAAATATTCGGCGTAATCCCTTTGAGAAATAGTTATAAATACCTCTTGACAAATAAACTTATTTGTGCTATCTTCTCCCCAACCCTGGGAAGTTAAAGCAGCCGTAAAAGATTCCGGGGGGAGAGAAGGAGCGATCGCCGCCAAAAATTCCAGCTTGTAATCGGGAAAACGGCCGATAATGGCGGCCACAGCTGCGAGAATTTGCTGCCAATTGTGGAGAGATTCGGGAAAGCGCGAACCGGGTAGCAGCAGAATAGTTAGGCAATCTTGGGGAAAATCGCCCGTTATGGAGGGTAAAAGGTCATCCATCATCGGATTACCCCCATCGACAACAGGAATTGACCACTGTTGTAAAATTTTGCTAGTTAAACTATCCCGGGGAAAAACCCCCCGACAGCGAGGATGAGCCATTAACCAGCGTTCCCAGGGATAATAGTAGGAACCCCAGAGGCGATCGATCATCGAGCTACTATCTAACCATCCCTGCTCATCCCGGAGATAGTATTCCGATTTAGCCGTTCCCACAAAAGCATAATCTGTCCCGCTCAACCAAGCAAGGGCAAGGGGTAAGATATCTCCCACCGCGACAATTTTTCCCCCTTCTTGGCCCCAATTTCTGACCAGACGGTATTGACGGGAGGTTAATCCTAATAAACCCTCCCGCAGATCTCGCCATAATTGTTTGGGATCTCTAGTGATAAAACCCCCAGAGGGCATTTTTTGACCTCGATCGAGAAGGGGAATCCCCAGACGAGTATAAGCATAACCGTTACCCACTAGGGGTAAAGCAGTAATATCCGGACAGTGGGGAGATGATTGCAGTCTTTTAATAATCCGGATCGCGATCTCATCTTCACCGTGGCCATTACTCAAAAATAATAATTTCACTTTTTTTCTTAACTTCTGGCTTAAAGTCCTAAACTTCGGTTGTTTTATTCCCTTCGACCCTAGACAATGCTGATGGTTAGGGAACAATCAATTTTATAAAAGCAGTTAACCAATTCCCATTTAGTCTAATCTACCAGAAGGTTTCGCCGATCGCTTATCTCTGTCTTGATGGCGACCATTTGACCAAAGGCAAGACTAAGAGATAAGAGATGAGTTTAACTGCTTCTATTTTTATCGATCAAAAGACCAAATTTGGCCCCCCAGAGCCAAGAAGGTCAGAAAGCTGCTCTGATCGCTAAGTAGCTGGTTATAATTAAATTAAAAATGGATTTTAGGTTCGATCCCCCCTTAGTCCCCCCTTGATAAGGGGGGTGCCGATCCCCCCTTAGTCCCCCCTTGATAAGGGGGGGATCTGATAACTTTTAACGCCTACCTACTCATATTAGAATCAGTGGTTAATTGGCATCCTAACGGGAAAAAATGATTATCGACTTACCCGATCGAGAAGCTACTGTCAATTTAGGCGAAAAACTGGGGCAAACCCTGGCCCCCGGCAGTGTAATTTTATTAAAAGGCGATTTGGGAGCGGGAAAAACCACCTTAGTACAGGGAATTGGCTTAGGATTGGGCATTCAAGAGCCTATAGCTAGTCCCACCTTCACCCTCGTTAACGAATATAACGAAGGCCGCCTTCCTTTGTATCATTTGGATTTGTACCGTTTGCAGGGTCAAGATATCGAGGCCCTGTACCTAGAAAATTATTGGCAGGGAATCGAGGTAGATTTAGGGATAGTGGCGATCGAATGGTCAGAACGTTTAACTTTTTTGCCGGAAAATTATCTAGAGATTACTTTACTCGATCGAGGCGATCAGGGACGACGAGCGCTGCTCAATTTTGTCGGTGGGGACGAAAAAAATAACGACCCCACAGGAATCGCTATCGGCACTTGACTCTTTAAGCAATCAAACTTTCGTGGTAACTCTCCGCATCTAAGGTTGAAACATTTTACTTTCAGGTTATCTCCCATCAAATCGGATTAAACTGCTATAAGATGTAAACAATAAGGGACCTGCGCTTTGATAATGTACCTTTTGGGCGAACGCAGTTCGCCCATACATTGTGGACAAAATCCGTTACTGTAGGGGCGCAAAGCTTGCGCCCTCCGATCGATTGGGATATTATTCCCACGCAAGTCCCTAACTATTTTTTCACCTTTAATTTGCCCTTCCCACGGAGAAAATATCAGCTTTTCAGGGATATAATACTAAAAAAATCGGCAATTTCTGCTAATTTCACACTATCTTTAGATTTATCTTCTATCTTGATGTCTGATCGGTTTTGGCAGTGGTTGACCCTTTTCGCTACTAGGGAATCGTGAAAAGAAAAAAAGTAGCGATCGAGTGCTAATTATGAGATGAGCGATGCAGGAAGAAAAAGCGATATTTAATATCAACAATACTTTTTATCGACCGGAGAGTAAAATCGTCCGAGATTTAGGAGTTTTAGGGGCGGCAATTGCCCAAAAAGAGCGGGGCAGTTTGCGCGTTTTAGAGGTAATGAGCGGCTCTGGTGTGCGAGCGCTCAGGTATTGGTTAGAAAGTGGTGCGGATTGGCTGTGGGTTAATGATGGAAATCCAGAAATTAAGCCAACTTTAGACGCTAACTTAGAGAGTTTATTACAACAGAAAAAAGGGAAGATAACCTATAAATCTGCTCAAGAAGTTCTCCGAGAATGTTATCTTAAAAAAGACCATTACGATCTAGTTGATATTGATGCTTTTGGTTCCCCTGCATCCCTGTTTAGTGCTATTCCTTTAGCCACTAAAATCGGGGGTTTAATTTATCTGACTAATACTGATGGACGGACGCTGACGGGTCATAATCTAGAAAATAGTTTAGCTGATTATGGAGCATCTGCTCGCAATCATCCGGCTGCCCACGAACAGGGATTAAGATTAATTATCGCCGGTTTGCAATTAGAATCGGCCCGGTTAGGTTTAGGAATTACGCCGATTTTTTCCTTTTTTTTCGGTCAAAGTTATCGGGTGATGGTGCGGTTAACGGCTAATAGACAATTAAATAGTCATAACTACGGTTTTCTCGGTTATTGTCATAGCTGCGGGGAATATCAATCAGTGCCTTGGCCGAAGTTAGGCAAGATAGTTTGTTCTGGGGACGGGCAACCTTTAACCTTAACTGGACCCTTGTGGTTAGGCAGTTTACATGATCGCCTTTATCTAGAAAAAATGGCAGATTTAGCCGAGCAATGGCAGTGGAAAAAGGTAGTTAAATTGCTAGAAATAATGAGGGAAGAAAACGATTTTCCTCCCTACTTTTATAGCTTTCGGGAAATTGGGAGAAGGGGCAAATTAGATCTACCTAAAAAGGAAGATTTAATTGCAGCTCTCTTAAAACAAGGTTATCGAGCCGCTGCCACCCATATTAACCCGCAAGCGGTGAAAACTAACGCTTCTTTAGCCCAATGTATCGCACTACTCAAGGACTAATTAGTTAATACCAATAACTAGAACTTTGTTGGGGTTCAGGGGCAAAAGCTAACCAGTAGGGGAATTGTAAAAGAGCGAAATTCAGCCGTTCTTCGGTATCATCGATGATAATGAGCGGTGAATACTTATCGTCGATTAAACGTTCCGCTTTTTGAATTAAAGCTTCGGGAGACTCAAAGAGAACGATGCCGCGGTCAGGTCCAAAATCGGCGCGGGAAATGCCGAGACAATCTTGGAGACCGCGCCGCCATTCGCCTAAACGTTCGGGACTATTAGCCAGAACGAGAGAACGGAAGCGATCGCCTTGTAATTCCGCCATAATCGAGATAATTGCCGAAGCGACCAGAATATTCTGGAGACGGCTGCCCATACCGCGAACAGTACCCCGGCCCCCCTGTTTAAAGAACCACTGTTGCACCCGTTCGGCGTGAATTGGTTCAAAAGTGCGCCGTAATTGCCAAGGCGGACCGTAATAGTCAGGACGACTGCGATAACGCTCTAAAAGAGCTTGGATGCGCTGATTTTGGTCAGAAAAGCCCTGTCTAGGGGTGGATTGCCCCACCGGTTCCGATTCATAACCCGAACGGTTAGAGCGACGGGGTTCTTGCCAATTATCCCGGCCCTGGTTACTGGTACGGGGGGGACGGGGACTTTCTTCGCGATCATCCCGGCCTTGACTGCCACGGGATGGACGGGGGTTTTCCTCTCGTTCGGTTCGCTGGGGAGGTTCCACAGGTCGGGGGGATTTTTCGGGGGTTTCAAAACGGGGTAATTCCAACTGTTCGGCAGCCGCGGCCAAATCCTGTAAACTGCCCACCAGATAGTCTTTAAATCCCTGAACCCGCACGGCTAGATCCTGGGAGACTCCGGCGAAATTACTCCGCATTTCCTGCCGAATCCGCTCACGACGGCGTTCTAACTGTTCGATCGCCACTTCTAAAGCCTGTTTGCGTTGTTCTAGGTCTTTTACGCCCTCCTTGAGCATTCTTTCGATTTGAGCTTTGATATCCCCCAATTCCTCGGCGATCAAGCGTTCTTTTTCCGCTTTTAATGCCGAGATTTCTGCCTCTAGGCTTTGTTTTTGCCGTTCTAGAGCCTCGATTTCTGCCCGCAGGGGTTGCGCCTGCGCTGTGGGAACTAATTCGCCTTCGGGGGCGGTTTCCGATGGCAGGGGATTCTCTACCGGGCGATCGTTCCAGAGATCATCAAAACTAAATTCTTCGACAGATTCATTGGGTAAGTCTGTCATTTTGTCAAGGGGTAAAACATTAAAATCTTCTGAAGTCATCGGCTTTAGAAATGCAGAGCGAACAGAGGGCTAAGGCAGGTAATTAAGTAAGTGGTTCTAATTAATAGACGATAGATCTTGCCTTTGATCCCCCCTGCCCCCCTTAATAAAGGGGGTGCCGATAGGCGGGGGATCCCCCCTGCCCCCCTTATTAAGGGGGGTGCCGATAGGCGGGGGGATCTGACAATTTTTAACACCTACCTACTTAAGACGCTATTAGCCAAATCTAATTTTAACTCAATCTTAGTTCGCTTCTGAGTCGATCGCTGGCGATGCTGCTAAAGGATAGTATTTTTCCAGGCACAGTCTCAGGGTTGCGCTGTCAAAGATAATGGGCAAAAAATGAATGCTGTTAATTTCTTTGAAATAAAACAGAATCGGGACTTTATTCCAGAAAATACGCCAATTTTGCCATTCTTGGTAGGGAAAGGAGCGAATTTGTTGCCCAGATAGATAGACATCTAAAGAAGTGGGGGTAAACTGGAGACGAATGCGGGTAGTCTGGAACATCAAGAATAGCCCTAACAGGGAGAAAATTATGCCGAGCCAGACCTGTAAAAAGAGTAAAGGCAGCGATAAAATTACCAAAAACAGGGGAATTCGATAGTTAGGAGCCAGTTCGATCGTTCCTGTTACTTCTTGCGGGGAAATAGTTGTCATTGGTGTCCCTATCGGCAGTCAGCCAAAATATCTTCGCTTCTAGTTTATCGCATTGTTTTTCGAGAAGCGATCGAGATAATCGAGACTCGATCGGAGATAATCTGGTGGTGTCATGGCATCGTAGAAGGAGACTTTACCCCCATAGGCGCGCCGGAGATTAAAATCGGTTAAGACCTTAGATCTTTGATCGGCGAGGATCAATTCTTTATTTAAGAGGATTAAATCAGCAAAATGAGTGATAGATTCGCCTAAATCATGGTTAACCACCATGACAATTTTATTTTCTTGGGCTAACTCACCAAAGATATTAAAAAGAACCCCCTCGGTTTTTTGATCTACCCCAACGAAAGGTTCATCAAAACAGAAAATCTCCGCTTCTTGGGCCAAAGATCTGGCTAAAAAGACTCTTTGCTGTTGTCCCCCCGACAGCTGACCGAGGGGACGATGGCGTAAATCAGCCATTTCGACCCGTTCTAGGGCATTTAAAGCCTGTTGACGACTAATATGGGAAAAAGGACGAAACCAACCGGTTTTTCTGACTCTCCCCATCATTACCACATCCCAAGCGGTGACGGGATAGGTCCAGTCGATTTGAGATCTTTGGGGAACATAAGCGACTTTATCCAGTTGTTGCTGTAGAGATTGCCCTTGATAGTTAACGCTTCCCTGTTGTACGGGAATTAATCCTAGCATGGCTTTGATCAGGGTACTTTTGCCCGCACCGTTGGGACCGATAATACCGGTTAATCGTCCAGGACGAATTTTCAGGGTGATATCCCGTAGGGCCTCCACGCCGCGATAATATACTCCTAGATGACTAACTGTAATTGTCCTTTGCATAGTTGTTACCCCGAGTCTCCAGTTCTAGCATAGCTAAAAATGAGACAATTATGAAGCAACCATGAAAAGATTATGAAAGATATCCGGGGTGAGATTAATCGCCACTTAGTAAAGCTTCCACGAATTCGTAACTGGAAAAGGGCCGCAGATCCTCGATTCCTTCCCCAGCGCCAACAAAGCGAATCGGTAGGTTAAGCTGACGCGCTACGGCAAGGGCGACACCCCCTTTAGCTGTACCATCGATTTTAGTCAGGATCACGCCGCTTAATTGGGCAGCTTCCGAGAAAACCTCGGCCTGTCGCAGCCCGTTTTGTCCTAAAGTGGCATCGAGAACTAGAAGGGATTCCACCACGGCACTCTCGGCTTTTTTGTCGATAATGCGGCGAATTTTGCTTAATTCTGCCATTAAGTTCTTTTTATTCTGCAATCTTCCCGCCGTATCCACTAAGAGTAATTCTATCTCCCTGGATTTAGCGGCTTCGATGCCATCGTACACCACGGCGGCTGGGTCGGTATTTTTGCCCGGGTTGGCAATGACTTCGACTTGCGATCGCTCTCCCCAAACTTTCACCTGTTCCACGGCAGCAGCGCGAAAGGTGTCGGCAGCAGCAATTATACAGCTATAGCCAGATTGTTTAGATAAATGGGCTAATTTGCCGATAGTCGTCGTTTTACCGACTCCGTTAACTCCTGTGAGCATCCAGATATTTAATTTACCTTTTTCTGGCTCAAAACCGGGGTTGCTATAATTGGCTAAAGGTGCATCTAAAATCTCGCGGATAATTTCTTTGAGATATTCGATCGCTTTTTCGGGGGGCAGAGCTTCCTGTTTTAGCTTATTTTGGAGGGTAGTGATAATATAATCGGTGGCATCTACCCCCACATCGGCCTGAAGCAATAAAGCTTCAATTTCCTCCACCGCGTCTTGATTGAGGGGACCCTGACCGACCACGGCCTTAAGCTGATTGACCAAGCTGCGGCGCGTTTTGCCTAAACCCTGACGCAATTTTTTTAACCAGGTGATTTCTTCTTCCGAAACGTCCTCTGCTTGTCGTCCCTGATTTGCTAAAACTTTGGCCGACCAGATAAAATCTTCATCTGGTTCTGTGGGGGTTTCGATGGCGGTTTCTTTGAGAATTTCGAGGCGATCAGATTTTTTCAGCCATGCGGGGGTATTATCCTCGGTTTCTTCTTCTTTAACTGGTTCTTCCTCTTGCGGAGGTTCCGTTTCAGCAATGGATGTTTCAGGGGTTTCGCTGACGACGGCCTCGGCCGTGGCTTTTTTCTCTTGAATATTTTTAAAGGCTTTTTTAGCCCAATCTAAATACTCTTCCTGACTGGTTGTCTCGCTAGTCGTCGGGGTTGCCTCGCTGGGGGTTTCCTCTACGGGTGCGGGGGGTGTTTGTTCTTGTTCGGGTTGGACTTTCTGACGACGGAACCAGTTAAACATAGGAGAAACTAAACATAAAACTATTTATCTAGTTTATCTTAACTCTTGAAGTGAGCAATTTTGATACTTAGATTTTTAATTATGGATTTCTCCGCATTTTTTGCCAGAGATTAAGGAAAAAATATGATCCGAGTAACTCAATTGATAACCTTGCTCAAGGATAACTTTATCTCTTTTTAGGGAAATGCTGTATCCTAGAAAATAGAATAGGAAGGAGAGTCAAAAATGTTAAGCACTACCGAAACTAAATATTATACTCCCGAAGAATATCTCGCTCTGGAGGAAACGTCCGAAGATAAAAATGAATATCGTCAAGGAGAAATTATCCCAATGGTAGGAGCAACAACTAATCACAATCAGATTTGTCTAAATTTTTGCCGTAATTTTCCCTTAAATATCAATAATCAAGATTATTATACCTACATGGAAACGGTGCGTTTATGGCTGTCAGATTATAGCATTTACACCTATCCCGATGTGATGGTGATTAAAGGTCAACCTCTCTATCAAGGGAATAGTCAATCTAACGTAATCAATCCTTTAATTATTGTCGAAGTTCTCTCTAATTCTACCCAAGCTTATGATCGAGGGGATAAGTTTAAATTCTATCGTTCCTTGCCAACTTTTCAAGAATATATTCTGATCGAACAATCTAGTTATAGTGTGGAACGTTACTATAAACAAAAGGATGATCAATGGTTAATTGATTTCGTCACGGGGGAAAATGCGGTTTTACAATTGGTGTCGGTGGATTGGCAGATTTCTTTGCAAGATTTATATCAAAGAGTCAATTTCGACCTAGCAGAAACCTAAAATTAAAAGAAAGGTGAAAAAGAGTCGCTGTCAAGAGAATCATTATCTCAAAACGGACTACTATTGTTAAATATATGGAAGCTCTAGATTTTTCCGATCAACTACAATGGACTGCAGAAGCAAAAGCAAAACTGAAAAATATTCCCTATTTTGTCCGTTTCCAAGCGCGTCAAAGGATTTCTGAGATATTGAAAATACACTTTTTCGAGCAACTCAATTGATAACCTTGCTCAAGGATAACTTTGTCTCTTTTTAGAGAAATGCTGTATCCTAGAAAATAGAATAGGAAGGAGAGTCAAAAATGTTAAGCGCTACCGAAACTAAATATTATACTCCCGAAGAATATCTAGCTCTGGAGGAAACGTCCGAGGATAAAAATGAATATCGTCAAGGAGAAATTATCCCAATGGTAGGAGCTACCACTAATCACAATCAGATTGCTGGAAACTTCTATCGAAGATTTCCTCTGACTATCAATAATCAAGATTATTATACCTACATGGAAACGGTGCGTTTATGGCTGTCAGATTATAGCATTTACACCTATCCTGATGTGATGGTGATTAAAGGTCAACCTCTCTATCAAGGGAATAGTCAATCTAACGTGATCAATCCTTTAATTATTGTCGAAGTTCTCTCTAATTCTACCCAAGCTTATGACCGAGGGGATAAGTTTAAATTCTATCGTTCCTTGCCAACTTTTCAGGAATATATTCTGATTGAACAATCTAGTTATAGTGTGGAACGTTACTATAAACAAAAAGATGATCAATGGTTAATTGATTTCGTCATGGGGGAAAATGCGGTTTTACAATTGGTGTCGGTGGATTGGCAGATTTCTTTGCAAGATTTATATCAAAGAGTAAATTTTGACCTAGCAGAAACCTAAAATTAAGAGAAAGGTGAAAAAGAGTCGCTATCAAGAAACTCATTATCTCAAAATAGCTAATCTTTTTTGGTATAATAGACGGACTACTATATGTTAAATCTATGGACGCTCTAGATTTTTCCGATCAACTACAATGGACTGCAGAAGCAAAAGCAAAACTGAAAAATATTCCCTATTTTGTTCGTTCCCAAGCGCGTCAAAGGATAGAAGAATTAGCTCGTCATGCCGGTTCCGATCGAGTTACCGTGGAAATGGTAGAACAGGCTAGAATAGAATTCGGACAGTAGATTTTTAGCCGCCAATTTGGGACATAGTACGGGTATAAATGCCGCTTGATGTGCCGGAATCACGCAGTTTAAAGTTTATTTCTGCCTTCAGTTCTATTAATTCCCGCACTCTTTCCCTGATTTCTACCGGCGAAATTCCCTGACGGAGGGCAGTTTTTAGGTCAATTTGTCCGGTTTCGTTGAGGAGACAGGGACGCAACCAACCATCGGCCGAAAGACGTAGGCGGTTACAGCGATCGCAAAAACATTCCGACATCTGACTGATAAAGCCAATTGTACCCTTAGCCCCCGGAATTTGAAAAACATCGGCTGGACCATTTCCCCGCACTTGACCCTCATTTAAACCCCATTTTGCCCGAATTCGCCCCCTTAATTCCTCGTTCGCAATCCAAGCTTTTTCTTGAAATAAATCACCGTTACCGATGGGCATAAACTCGATAAAACGGACGTGCCAACGCTTCTCGATGGTCAAAGCCGCTAAATCTTCCACTTCTGCCTCATTTATCCCCGGAATCACCACCACATTTAATTTTAAGGGGTCAAAACCCACCCTCTGGGCTGCTTGAATACCTGCCCAAGTTTTTTGCCAACGACTCCGGCCGCGATTACCGATAATCTTATCGAAAGTGTCGGGGTCGAGGGAGTCTAAACTGATATTAATCCGTCTTAGTCCGGCTTCATACAACATTTCGGCTAAATTGTCAAGTAAATAGCCATTAGTGGTCAAGGCTAAATCGCTAGTAGCAGATAAAGAGGCGATATCGCGCACAATCTCCACTACTTCGGGATGTAAGAGAGGTTCCCCACCAGTAAGACGAAATTTGCGGAAACCGAGGGGAATAAAGACATTTTTGACTAAAGTAAGAATTTCCTCCCGGGTGAGTAAATCTTGCGGTCGAACATAGGCCAATTCTGCATCCTCAGGCAGACAATACTGACAGCGAAAGTTACAGCGATCGATTAAACTAATCCTGAGATAGTCAATTTGGTTCATGTTCACGGGGAAATACTGTTATAAAACTTCATGAATTTATCATAACAATTCCGGCTCGATCGATATCTAGACATCGGGCGAAGTTTCGAGAAAACCACGGCTACATCTAGATTTTAGTCTATGATGACAATAGATTTCCTCAATGGCAAGAGCCAATAACGATTGGGAAATTTGATAATTTTTCTTGATTGTACTTAACCAAAAAGGTCAGCTAAGTAGGTAGGCGTTAAAAGTTGTCAGATCCCCCCGCCTATCGGCACCCCCCTTATCAAGGGGGGCAGGGGGGATCGAACCTAAAATCCATTTTTAATTTAATTATAACCAGCTACTTAACACCGGCAAGAAATATTAAACAATCCTCTAGATATGGACAAACAGAATACTATCTAAATTGAGCGAGCCAGTAATGCTATGATCAAAAATTAATTATCTTGAGATGGTAATTTGTGTGATGTTACCTTTTTTACTACCCATTGCCCAAACTCCCCCTAGTGTAGAAATAATTCGACCAGCGCAGGTGCGTCCTTTACCGAATCAACTAGATCAAGTTCCCGTTTTTAATAGTAATAGTCCCGAATTATTGTTAGGAGAAGGGATTTTGCTTTCGACTTTTCCCCCCCAAGAAAAAAGGTTTCCCTCGGCCCATTTAAATTATGCTTTTCAGGGACGCTTTGATATTTTTGCCCACCATGTAGCGAGGGGGAGTTTTCCCGATAATTTACGCACCCTTTATTTGGGGATATTACTCCACAATCCCAGTCTTAATCCCGTGACCGTTAAAATTCTGCAAGGAGCTAGTTATTTGAGTCAACCCGATGCAGCTTTTATCGATTTACCCGCACAAGTGGAAAATAATCAGGGGACGGTTTTTGCTGGGCCGGGAAGTCGGGTAATGGGGGATATTTTAATGGGGCAGCGTCAGGATATTTTTCCCGATAGGATTATTATTCCCCCTGGGGAGAGTTTTATGGTCTTAAATGCGGCGATTCCCGTGCGCGATTTGACTCCCCCTTTAAACGGTAGGTCCACTTATCTCCGTCTGGAAAGTGACGGTCTTCTCTACGCTGCTAGTTTAGCTCTTTATGCACCCCTAGACGAAAATGGACAGGAAAGACCACCAAATCTGACAGAGTGGCAAAATTTGCTAGAAAAAGGCGATTTATCGACTCCGCGAGATCGAGCGCCCACTCCTCCCCATAGTCAAGGACAGATAATTTATGGACGGGTAGCGGGGGTGTCCCAAGGTTCAGCTTGGCCAGCCCGATTGGTCGATCGAGCTTCTTTATGGTTAAATATTCCTGATTCTGGTCAATCTATAGCCTATGGGATTAGCACCCTACCCGGGGGCAAACTGGGAACGGAACAAAATCAAAGTGCTAGTATGTTAGTTCGCTATCCCGATACGGCCTATCAAGCTCATGGTAATTACGGTGTGGAATATCGGTTAAGTTTACCTCTATTTAATCGAAGTAATGAGGCGAAAACGGTGACTATTGCGCTAGAAACACCGATTAAAGAGAATATTATCGGTCAGGGTTTGCGTTTTCTCGATCCGGCTGCCCCACAAGTGTTTTTTCGGGGAACAGTAGCCGTCAATTATAGCGATGACCAAGGACAGGCACAAAGCAGATTTTTCCATCTCGTCCAAAGACGCGGACAAGAGGGGCAATCTTTAGTGACTCTGACTATTCCTCCGGGGGATTGGCGTGTAGTACAGGTAAATTTTTTATATCCACCAGATGCGACCCCTCCGCAGGTTTTAACGATTAAGACCGAGTAGAACAAGTTTAAAATTGGCCGTTAACGATCGCAATATTCCATTGACCGTCTTGGTTGGTTTCAAAGGCAATTTGGCGACCATCACCGCTAATGGTGGGATTGCGGACGCTTCCCCGCAGGTTAGCGGTTAATAGGGTTGCACGGGACTGGGAACGATCATAAACCATGACATCACTTTTACCGCGTTCGCTGGAGATATAGGCAATTAAACGACCGTCAGCATTCAGAGATGGCTGATCTTGGCTAGAATCGCCACGATTTAGGTTAGGAAGATTAACTAAGCGCTTTTCTTGCAGATCGAATAGATATATACTACGACGACCGGAGCGATCGGAAGCGAAGGCTAAATAGCGACCATCAGCACTATAACTGGGGAATTGATCGGGAGCAAAACTATTTAAACCACCGGCGGGAACTTGAGGAGTGATCAAAAGAGGGGAATTACAGCCACTTATCCCCGATAACAGCCCAAAAGAGGCCAAAAATCGCCCCAGCCAGACAAAAAAAATTTTTTCTTTCATCTTGACTTTTGACCCCAAATGTGCTAGTAACTTTCTTCCTTGCCGACGGTTTTGAGGGTAAGTAGTTGATTGCCTTGACTGAGACTATCGGCGATCGCTTCTCGAATCGGCAGGTCAATACTGGTTTCAGCGAGGATTTCTTGGGCTTTTTGCCGCAAATCTGCCCCGGTATCGGCATCTACTTGGTCTAGATCGAGTAATTCCTGCGATAGCTGTTCGATCGAATTCGGGTTAGTCATAGCTCAGGCTCCCAACAAGCTTAATTACACTTTTATTGTATTGTAAAGAATAAGGCTTCTGTTTGTTTTTGATTTTTCTCAGCGATTAAGGGACTTTGACAAGCAATTAACTTTTCTGATGGATAATCTTCACTCTCAAATTCCACTAAGTTCACTCGATCGAATAATACTAATTGAATCACTATACACGGCCGCCATTTTAGCCTAAACTTCCCCCATTTGTCTATTTAAGGAATATTACAATAAACACGGGGTATATAAAGAAAAGTTAATGGGTTTATCCATTGATGGATAAGGGTTTTCGGCTATTGTAGTAGATATGTATGGGGGGAAGTTCAGCAATACTACCCAATCAGCACCCTCAAGTCTGGCGGTTTAGTGGAAGAGCAGTTTATTGTCCGCATGGCAAGAGGAAAGGCTAGAATTAGAGAAGATTTTAGACTTTAATAGCAATTACATTTTCTAAGTAGTACGGCTATGAGCATCAGCGATCCCACTAGCCAAAAAGCCTCGTTAACTCAGCTAAATCGCGCTCTCCGGCACTTTACCGACCGACACGAGTTAACCTTGCGATTTGCAGAATATCTCAACGATGACGAGCTTGACCCCCATAAAATCCTATTCTTCTATGGGGATGGTGGCAATGGCAAGTCGCTGCTGCTGAAATTCTTATTGGAAAATTGTTGCAAGCGCTTTCCTTTAGAAACTTGGACAGAACTTAAAACCAAAACCCATCCTGAAATTGTTGAGTTTATTAAGACAATTACTGACTGGGAAAGTGACTTTCAATTTGTGCCAGCCACACTGTTGGATTTTGAATCCCCAGCCAGGTCATCGCGACCAGAACAACCTCAAGAAGCCTTTGACGGGCTACTGATTTTGCATAATCAGTTAATAACCAATGCTGTTCGCTTGGGATATAAACTCTCTTTTCCGCTCTATCAGTTTGCTTGCATCTTGTATTTACAAAAGAAGGGAAAACTGACAAATGAATCCGTGAATAGATTATTTCCTTCACCGGAACTTTTTGCCTCTAAATTGGCAGTCTTCCTCATTAAAGAGTTACCAAATGCACTTGCCGCCCATATTTTACCCGGTTTCCTGGCGAGTTTGACATCTAGCAGTTGGAATATAATCACCCAAGACTTAGGGGGGGATTTGTCCCTTTATCTACAAGGTCGAGGACTCCAGAAAAAAGATTTTCAACGGATCACCGAGTTAGACCCCGATACGGAATTGATTGTTGCTTTACCTAACTTTTTTGCGGAAGATCTCAAGGTCGCCATGCAAAGAGAGGGCGCTCCTGAAAAACTGGTGCTGTTTTTCGACACCCACGAAGCCTTTTGGGGAGAAGGGCGCAATCAAGGAAGTGCCAGATTTTTCAAGCAGGATGAATGGCTGCGGTGTCTGTTGTCGCAGTTGTTGGAGTTGCCCCAAATTGTCATCGTCATGGCAGGACGGGAAATTCCCCAGTGGCATCGAGCCAGCTATTGTTCAATTACAGCGGACAAGTTAGAGTGCAGGCAAGTGTTCAACTTTCAAGTAACCGATGCCCTCGACTACCTACAAAGAGTCGGAATTGAGGATACCCAAGTGCAGCAGAGCTTGATTGCCTATAGTAGTTTTGATGGCGATTCCGTTCATCCTCTCTTGCTGGGGCTATGCGCGGATTTAGTCAGGATGGCGCCAGAAAAAAAAGAAGCCTTTACCGCTGCCGACTTTCAATCCGTTTCCGAGACAGGAGAGGGATTTAATCGGAAATTAGGGATTTTGGTAGAAAGGCTCCTAAAATACATGGACAGGGTGTTGGAAGATGCGGTTTATGTCTTGAGTGCCTGTCGAGCCTTTAATGAAGACCTTTACTTTCATCTGGGCGAATCCTTGAAATGCAATCCCTCCCATGCTGCCTTTGACTCGCTCCTCAGTTTTTCCTTCGTCTGGCAGGCAGAGCAACAAGGTGAAGGGTGGTATCGTCTTCATCCCTTCATCCGTCGTTTCAACCACGAGCAGAAGCGGGAGCGAACCCAGGCTGCCCATCAAGTCTTGGAGCGGTACTATCGAGAAAGGGGCAATCTGGCTGAAGCTCTCTATCATGCTTACTGGCAAGAACCTCTGAGAGCAAAAGAGGAGTGGATCGAAGTTTTTGGAAAAGCCAACCAACAGGAGGACAATGAACTATGTCAGGCACTAGCGGAAATCAAGAAAGAAATTCCTTTCTAGACGGTCAAATTGCCCAATTAATCGGGGATTATCTAACTCGCTTGCAGCGATATGAGGAAGCTAGGGAGGAATACCAAGAAGCTAGTGAAGGGTATGAAAATATCTCTCCCGCTTCCCCGGACTTTGAGACAGCCCAAAATAACCAAAAAGTAGTTCTGGGAAAACTTAATCGCTTACCAGAGCGGCAGAAATCCAGTCAAGACTACCGTTTAGAAAAGCTCTTTGCTGTTGAAAAGGAACAATCTCGTTCAGTTTCCTTAAAAAGCCGAGTCAATTTGAGCCAATGGTTACAAAATGTTTTTGAGGAAAGCTGGCAGACGATTGAACAGCTTTTTGCACCTGGAGAACCCTGTTTTGCCTATGCTTATGCCTTACGCGAGCGCGGGGCTGATTTTGTGGATTCCAAGACGGTTAGCGATTTAATTGAGACGATTTATACCAGTCAGGAAGAGCATCGCCGCAGACAAGCAGCACTGCGCTTGGGAGAGATGGGAACTGCATCTTCTGAGGTATTGGCGGCTCTCACTCACTTGCTGGGGGTAACTCAGGATGAAGAAACCCGTTGGAGTGCGGCAGAGAGTTTATGGCGGCTCGCTCCGCATAACTTGGCAGGTGGGTTGAGGAGAGTTAAAGATTTAGGAATGCTGATCGGGGAACACCCAGTGACTCTAATGGTGGCTGTCTTGCCTAAAACTGACCAAATGATAGCGGTTCTCCTCAGGGTCTATCCGATGCGAAACCAGAAATATTTGCCTGCCCACTTACAATTAGTGGTGCTGGATGAGGCTGGGAAAACCTTTTTGGAAACTGAGGCAAGAGAACTGGACAATTACATCCAACTCAAGTTTAGTGGTTCACCGGGAGAACAGTTCAGTGTCAGGGTGGGACTGGGAGAGGCAAATATTACCGAAGATTTTACCCTCTAGCAGAACTTTCCCCCTGAGAAATTGCTAGGAACTAAAGTACAAGTAAACGGAGAAAGTTTAATCATGAAAACCGCACTAACCGAATACAAGCATATTCAAATAGACGAACGCGGGATACCAATGATTGCAAGCTCGACAATGAAGGTGATTGATCTGGTGATGGCTCAGATGGCTTACGGTTGGACTCCTGAAGAAATTCAAATCAACCATCGCCATTTGAGTATGAGTCAGATTCACTCAGCCTTCGCCTACTATTGGGATCATAAAGAAGAATTGGACGGAGCGATCGCTGCCGATCTGGAATATGCCCAAAAAATGCGGCACTCAGCGATCGAGTCGCCTTTTGTGGCCAGACTTAAAACACAAGGAATTCTCAAGTGAGCCTCAAACTTTATTACGACAGGTGGTAGCGATGGCTAAGTTAGTGACTGTTAAATTGGGAGAAGGCAACTGGGAACAGGGATTTCCCGTTATCCTGCAAATTGCTGAGGAAGGCTCCCCTCCTTCGATCGAAGTTACAGGTAAATTGCCAAGCGCTCCGGAAATTCCCCAAAACTATGACCAATGGCAGTCTAGTTATAGACATTTGCCTGTTGTTGTCAGGCTAACAGCACCTGCTACCCAAATTACCAATGTTTCCACTACTGCCGACTGTCGCCAGACCCTTCAAACTTTGCAAGATAGCCTCAAACGCTGGCTGAACTCCGAGTCGTTTCGTCCAGTGAGAGAGCGTCTGTTAGAGAATTTGAACCGTTCCGAACCCATTCGCTTCATCATTCAAGCTGGGGATGGCTATTTGCGGCGGCTACCTTGGAATTTGATTGAGTTCTTTGACCATTATCCCAAGTCAGAGGTTGCGATCGCCGCTCCTGTCTTTGAAAAAATTGTTAGCCCACCTTCCCCCACCAAAAGGCTGAGAATCTTGGCAATTTTAGGCAATAGCGAGGGCATTGACGTGACGGCAGATAGACGCTTCTTGGAGAATTTGCCAGGGGCTGAGACGGTTTTTTTGGTAGAACCGCCTCGACAAAAGATTAGCGAACAACTTTGGGAACAACACTGGGACATCCTTTTTTTTGCCGGACACAGCCATACGGAAGGGGAAGTGGGGCGCATTTATATTAATCAAAGGGAAAGTTTGACTATCGGTGAGTTAAAACATGGTTTGAGGACAGCGATCGAAGGGGGGTTACAGTTAGCCATTTTTAACTCTTGTGATGGGTTAGGGTTGGCCAAGGAATTGGAGAATTTGCAAATTCCTCAAGCGATCGTCATGCGAGAACCTGTACCCGATAAGGTGGCACAGGAGTTTTTAAAGCATTTTCTCAAGGCATTTTCTAGGGGTAAATCTTTGTATTTGTCGGTGCGGACGGCGAGAGAACGTCTAGCTGAAGAAGGATTAGATACGGAACTGCCGGGGGTGATGGGGCTGCCCGTTATTTGTCAAAATCCTGCTGCCGTTCCTATAATTTGGCAAACTCAGAAGAGGCTGCCTATCCGTTTTTGGATAGCACTTCCCTTTGTTTTTGCCGCTTCGATGGCACTGGTGTTTATTATACCTAGCATTATCTCAATGTCAAATCACAATGAAAATTCACCTCCAAATCGACCGCCAGAAATTGAAACCTATCAATTCCACAAGTACGGAATTTCAATAAAATATCCCCGTAACTGGCAATTACAAGAGGGAAAAGGCGACCTAGAAGGATCAGGAATTTTTGTCAAATTTTCACCAGATAAAAACGATTTATCCTCTTTTCCTCCTCGCCTTACTATTAGCCTAGACGAATATTTGATTGGTCCACCTATGTTAGACGATTATGTGAATGACACTATCTCTAAAATAATAAATCAACAAAACTCCAGCATTATTCTTAGGTCTGAGCAGACGACCTTAGCGAATAATCAAGCTCATCTCATTGAGTATACTTGGCAAGATGATCTAGGTTTTCAGTTGAAATCTTTACAGTTCTTAATGATAAAAGGAGAAAAAATTTACAGAATCACCTACACGGCGGAAAATAAAGAATTTCCTGAGTTTTTGCCGCTTGTAACAAAGGTTATGATTAATTCATTCCAAGTTGAACTGAATCCAAATCTCTAGCAAAATATGAGGAGAAAAATCAATTTTGATAACAGGTCTACAGATTGAGAGAGAAATTTATACTCTTCCACCTAGAAGCTCATTAATTCTGTCAATCGCATCTTGGTAATCTTCTTTTCTATTTTGTTGTTTATAAAGTTCTGCTGCTTTTTTAAAATCTTCTAAGGCTTTTGGTTTTTCTCCGAGATCTCTATATGAAAGCCCGCGGTTGTAGTAAGCATTCGCCCAATCGGGAACCAGACGAATAACCTGAGTATGATCATTAATTGCTCCCCGATTATCTCCCAACTCACGATGAATCAAACCTCGCTCAAAGTACGCAATGTGATATTGAGGATCGTTGAGAATTGCTTGATTATAATCCTTGAGTGCTTCCTGATAAGCTTTAAACCGATTAGAATGAATCCAACCCCGAAGAAAATAGGCACGAGCATCTTTGGGGTTGAGGCTAATAGCTTGGTTCAGATCTTTAATAGCTTCTTGGTGTTCCCCTAATTCATCTCTAGCATCTGCCCGTTCTCTGTAGGCAGCTGCATATTTTGGGTTGCGCTTAATTGCTTCATTGTAATCGGATATTGACCCTTTATAATCTTTTAAGTAATAGCGGGCGTTTCCTCTGCCGAAATAGATACTCGCAGATCTAGGGACAGCAATATTCTCCTTAGTTAGAGTAACATCAAAATCTCCTCTATCTTTGCGTCTAAGCTTCAAGGTGACTTGAGTAACCGACTCACTGCTCATTTGATTAACAGTTAGTTCAACTAAATCTTCCGCACTTTTGTTCAGTGTTGATTTACCATTAATAGCTATAATTAAATCATCTAGAATCAAGCCTTGTTTGAAAGCAGGAGAGTTTTCAAAAATCTTGGTAATAATTAGCCCTTGACCAGATTCATGTCTCCGATATTGAAAACCCAAGCCAGAGTATTCTAAGAAGTTAAGGGCTTGAGTATAATCAGAGATCGCTCCTTGGTAGTCTTTTAAAGAATAGCGGGCATCGCCACGATTTTCGTAAGCCAGAAAAACATCAGGGTCGAGGCGAATTGCCTCAGTGTAATCCAAGATTGCTTTCTGATATTCCCCGAGTTCTGCATAGACAGTTCCTCGGTTGTTATAAGCTCCGCTGTATTCTGGATCGAGACGGATCGCATGGCTATAATCTTCGAGCGCACCTTGGTTATCTTCACTATAATCACGAGCTAAACCACGCCAAAAATAAGCTCTGGAGTTGTTCGGGTTCAGCTTGATAACTTCAGTCATATCCGCAATGGCTGCTTGATATTTGTTTTGCTCGATATATGCGATGCCTCTTTGTAAATAAGCATCAACATTGTTAGGTGAAATTTGCAAAACGCGATTGTAAGCTGCAATCGCTTCTTCATAGTTACCGCTATTGGCCTTAGATATTCCTAGAGTTAGTAAGTCTTCTGCAGTAGGCTGAAGAGCTACCGCAGGTGGCGATAGTACTGGATTATTCCGAGCCGCCAAAAAAGTTTTGATAGGAATTGCCAACCTCAAAGCTCTATCATCTGGTGACTCACGTAGCCCATTAATACCAATTAGAAAACCCTTTTCATCTAACAACGGACCCCCTGACATCCCAACAAAGATAGTATTATTAACAACTAAAGCATAACCTCCACCTTCTGGCGTAGAGCGTCGTTCTATAAAAGAGCCAACATTAAAACTGTATTCACGTTTTTCGGTTTTTGGTTGTTTAGCCGTCCAACCCGAAGCGTAAACTATTGCAGAACCTATGATTTTGTCAGAATCGCCTAACTTAGCAATTCTATAATTTTTATTACTCTCAAACTCCACTACTGCTAAGTCTAGCCCTGGTATTTCTTTTCTATTATAAATAGGATAACGATTTCCATCTGAGGTTTGAATTTCATATTGTCCTGCTTGAAATTCATTACTTTTGTCGTTATAGAAAACATGACGACAAGTTAAGACAAAATATTTGTTACCTTGTCGGTCAAAAATCACCCCAGAGCCAGTTCCTGCACCGTCAATTTTTACCGTAATTTCTTCAGCAATAACTTGAATCTCTTGAAGTGTCAACGCTATAGCAAGCTGAGGTTGCACTAGACAAACCACTGCCCCAATTAGTGCGACTGGAATTTGATAGGAAAATTTCATCATTATCATATTTCTTTTGAAGAATTACTACTGCTTGTGGGTTCTGAGTGCTGGAAGTCCTAACTGTTTGAAGGTTTCAATGGGGATTCCCCAACTATATTGGCTCATTTTCTTATGTTGATCTGGTGTTGCTTCAGAATTATCTGTAAATTCATAGGGAATATCCCAGAGAGGTTCTGCGTGCATTCCATTAATAGCAATAACTTCACCCCGATGATTGAATAGTGGCCCCCCGCTCATTCCTTTTTCAATTACATTAGTATAGCCAATTTGATAGCCACCTTTTAAGGGCTTACTTAGTATCTGCGTGACTTTCCCTCTGGTAAAAACAAAGCCAGTATTATAGTCTGTAATGGACGGTGAGATTGGCCTTGTAGATGATTCTACTGACAAGGGAAACCCTGCAGCAAACACCTCTTCTCCCACTATCGCAGGATCACCAAAAGACGCTACTTTATATACAACCTTAAAGCTACGAAACTGCAACAAAGCCAAATCATTACCCTTAAATGATACAGACTGGAATAAATTAGCTAAATAAACATGGCCATCTGAAGTCTGAATATGATATGGGGGAGTACCAGATCTCAGGACATGGGCATTAGTCAGAACTGTATAAACTGTTCCCTGCCGGTTTACTAGGAATCCCGACCCTATGACTTCTCTTGAGAGAATTCTGACTGTGATAGACTGAGCCTGTTTTGGCAATTGCTCCGATATTAAAGATAGCCCAGCCGCTTGCCAAGATAAACCCAAAAGAGAAATCTTTGAGTCTCTACTTGGAATAGACACCCCACCATTGAGCAACCCAAAAGGAATGAAGATCGATGAACTCCCCATACAAGCAACTACTATTACTGTCCACCACCGCATATTAGTTTGTTTTGTAATTCACTCACTGATCCCAAATGCCTGAATCTGGATTAAATGGCGAGGAAGAATTTGAAGGATCCACCCCTCCCAACAAACTGTTTACATCTAGGTAGAATTCGCCATTGACTTTGGAAATTTCGCTATCCCCATTTAGAAGGACGGGTTTACCTGAAGCAAGTCTGGCATTATCTTTGATCTGTTCTAAAATAATCTCAGGATTTGTCCCGCGTTTGAAAGTCACTAGCACTCAGTCTTTAAGACAAGGGCCGCCTTTAAAAGTGGCAACGCACAAGATAGGTTCTCCTCTGAGTATTGCCGCTTTAATAAACTTCAATGTACCATTGGAGTAAAATCTTTGGAATCTTTGAGATACAATTACACAACGCTGTTGAGGAGTATGAGGTGGAGGAAAAGAATCGTCTTGCCAACGAATTAGCTCAACATTACCCGCAAGTTCAGTGACAACAAAGGTTGCGGGTCCTCCTTCTCTGCTCATACTGCAAAAAAACTTCTGAGTTTGAGCACAACTGGGCTGCCCACCAATAGCCAAAGCCCGAACAGCCAGCGTACTAGCCGCCATTAGTGAAGCGAACAAGTTGAGTTTCATAGAAATCCCCCTCTGAGTCCAGCGACAACTAGATTCTAGCTCAAAGTCTTTGCTGCGGATGTTAGCCCAAGGACTTTTTTTGATAATTCTTTACATTTTTCCTGATTGACTTGATTGGGATTTTTTGGCTTTAACTAACGGCTCTTTTCGTTTCTGTGTGGAAGGAAGAGGAATAGGGATAATTTTCCAGAACTATAGTCTTCAAAGCCTTGCCTAGCAAGACTACTAGGAATGATCAGCACTGATTATCATACAAAGTCGAGAAGAGCCGCAAAAACTCGCATTTTGACCGTTGGAAGTATAGCAAATCCGTTTTTGATCAATAGTACGATTAACTCCCAATCCAACTTTCAAAACCCAGTTATGAATTGTTTCCCCCCCTCTCCCCATCTCCTCTCTCCCCACTCCCTCAAAAAAAATTTTCCCAGAGGTGCTTGACATAACCCTGATGATGAAGTTACAATTGGAATTGTCGCAAAAATGGGATTGTAGTTCAACTGGTTAGAGCACCGCCCTGTCACGGCGGAAGTTGCGGGTTCGAGCCCCGTCAATCCCGTAAAATCTAGATTAGAGTCGCTCAAGGCTGGTTATCCTGTGGGCAGTAGGATCGATGAAGACGTTCCCACTGCCTAGATTTGTTCTAATTTACCGATAAACCGGCATTAGCTTGAATATAATCGGGTAATTCAATCTTTACCGGTTGTACCCGCCAGATTTCCTCGCAGTATTCCCGAATCGATCGATCGCTAGAGAATTTCCCCATGCGGGCCACATTAAGAATTGCTAAACGACTCCAATGTTCTTGATCTTTATAGGCCCAACCGACTCCTTCCTGACAATCGATATAGGACTGATAATCGGCCAGTAACATATAGGGATCATTGTAGATAAGATTATCCACAAGCGGACGGAATAAACTACTATCACCCTGGCTAAAAAATCCCGAACCAATGAGGTCTAATACTGCCCGCAATTCTTCGTTATGGTAATAGTATTCTTGGGGATTATAACCAGCGGCTTTTTTAGCATAAACCTCCTCGGTTGTCAAGCCAAAAAGAAAGAAATTTTCCGCTCCCACCTCTTCACGAATTTCGATATTTGCCCCATCGAGAGTGCCGATAGTTAAGGACCCATTCATAGAGAATTTCATATTACCAGTTCCCGAAGCTTCTTTCCCGGCCGTGGAAATTTGTTCGGACAAGTCGGCAGCTGGATAAACCCGTTGACCGAAGGTGACATTATAATCGGGTAGGAAAACCACTTTTAACCGTCCTCCAATCGTCGGATCATTATCGATCACTTCTGCCACAGAATTAATCAATTTAATGATTAATTTCGCCATAAAATAACCCGGGGCTGCCTTCCCACCAAAAATAAAGGTACGGGGGGTAATATCGAGATTGGGATTATTTTTGAGGCGATGATAGAGAGTGACGATATGTAAAACGTTGAGATGTTGCCGTTTATATTCGTGAATGCGTTTTACCTGCACATCAAAGAGGGTACTAGGATCAACTTTAATGCCGACTTTTTTATCGATATAATTGGCTAAATCTGCCTTAATATCGTATTTAATTCGTCGCCAAGAGTCCCGAAATCCACCGTCATCCACATAATTTTCTAAACCGCGTAAATCCTCCAGATGCTTAATCCAATTTTCGCCGATTTTTTCGGTAATCGCAAAAGTCAAGCGGGGATTACTAGAAACTATCCAGCGCCGGGGAGTAACTCCATTGGTTTTGTTGCTAAACTTTTCGGGAAAGAGTTCATAGAAATCGCGCAGAACATCTTTTTTCAGTAATTCTGTATGGAGGGCTGCCACCCCATTAATTGCCTGGGAACCCACACAGGCGAGGTGAGCCATACGGACGTATTTTTCGCCGCTTTCATCGATTATAGACAAACGGGACATTTTGCCGTCATCCTGGGGATAAATAATGCGAATTTTATCCAAGAAACGATGGTTAATTTCGTAGATAATTTCCATTAATCGCGGTAAAAGACGACCAAAAATACTCAAAGGCCATTTTTCTAAAGCTTCTGGCAAAAGAGTATGATTGGTATAGGCGAAGGTATTTTGAGTGATAAACCAAGCTTTATCCCAATCGAAATGATGCACGTCAATTAACAAGCGCATTAACTCGGCCACCCCGACGGAAGGGTGAGTATCATTCAATTGTACTGACCATTTTTGATGAAAATTATCGAGACTGGGGTTCTCATGTAAGTGAATACGAATCATATCCTGTAGGGAACAGGAAACAAAGAAATATTGCTGTTCTAAACGTAGTTCTTTGCCTTGAATTGGTTCATCGTTAGGATAGAGAACTTTACTGATATTTTCCGAGTGAACTTTATTATCCACCGCACCATAATAATCACCGCGATTAAAGCGACCAAAATCAAAAGATTCACAAGCTTCTGACTTCCATAGACGCATGGTATTAGCGGTGTTAACTCGATAGCCGAGAATTGGGGTATCGTAGGGAATTCCTTTGACTACATAATCGGGAATCCAACGACTGCGATAATTACCATTTTCGTCGGTATAGGATTCGGTATAACCGCCAAATTTTACCTCTACTCCCGCTTCCGGTCGGGCAATTTCCCAGGGATTTCCATACTGTAACCACTTATCGGTTATTTCCACCTGCCAACCGTCGTGAATTTCTTGATCAAAGATACCAAATTCGTAGCGAATACCGTAACCAATAGCTGGAATTTCTAGGGTAGAAAGGGAATCGAGATAACAGGCAGCTAAACGACCTAAACCACCATTTCCTAACCCCGGTTCTTCTTCTTGGGCAATTAATTCTTCTAGTTTTAATCCCGATTCGCTGACAGCTTTCTCGACTTGTTCGTAGATACCGAGATTAATTAAATTATTGGCCAAATGGGGACCGACTAAAAATTCGGCCGAGAGATAACAAACGGTTCTGACATCTTTTTTTAGATAGGTTTGTTGGGTGGTTAACCAACGCTGCAATAAACGATCGCGTATGGTATAAGCTAGGGCCATATAAAGATCGTTTTTGCTGGCTAATTCCGGTAATTTACCTTGAATATAGAGTAAATTATCCCTTAAAGCCCGTCGGATAGTTTCTGTGTCTAATCCTGTTCTGTCGTCTTCGATGATAATCGGACAAACAAAAGTTGACTCTGGAGATGGATTCATAGGAGCATTTTTACTGAAGATTTACTGCTCTTAGTCTAAGATAACCCGCCCTGAAATTGTATCAAGAAAAGCTTAAATCTTGACTAAGATTAAGGTATAGTAATGATGAAGTTAAGGTAATTAAATTTCAGTTACCGATAGGAAGCAAAAATAGGGGAAAGTTTGAGCAATGCGTGCTTTTGTGACGGGTGGAACAGGTTTTATCGGGGCGAATTTGGTGCGATTGCTTTTAGTCGAAGGCTACCAAGTGCGCGTCCTCGTCCGTCCCCACAGTAATCTCAGAAATTTGTGGGGTTTAGACGTGGAAATTGTCTGGGGTGATTTAAATGATGAGAACTTATTTAAATTAATGGTCGGATGCGAAGTTCTCTTTCATGTAGCGGCGCACTATTCTCTCTGGCAAAAGGATAGATATCAACTCTACCAAAACAATGTTTTAGGCACAAGAAATGTCCTGGAATCGGCGCATTTAGCGGGAATTACCAGAATAGTTTATACCAGTTCTGTGGCGGCTATTGGAGTAGGTAAAAAGGGTGAAAGTGTCGATGAAACTTATCAAAGTCCCGCCCATCAATTAGTGGGTTATTATAAAAAATCGAAGTATTGGGCAGAACAGGAGGCATTCAAAGCAGTACAAAGAGGACAGGATATCGTTATAGTTAATCCTAGTACGCCCATAGGAGCATTTGATATCAAGCCTACACCCACCAGCGACATTATTCTCCGTTTTTTGCGGCGAAAAATGCCCGCTTATGTGAATACGGGATTAAATCTAATTGATGTGCGCGATGTGGCTTGGGGACATTTATTAGCTTTAGAAAAGGGCAGAACTGGCGAAAGATATATTTTAGGTCATCAAAACACTTCTTTAAAAACTTTGTTGACAGAATTAGCCGAAATTACCAGCATAAATGCCCCGAAAATTGTTTTACCTTTTTGGATTCCTTTACTAATAGCTTGGTTAGATGAAAAAGTTCTTCCTGTCCTCGGAAAATCCCCCTCTATACCCCTTGATGGCGTGAAAATGTCAAAACAGTCCATGTACTACGATTCCTCGAAGGCAGTGCAAGAACTAGGCTTACCCCAATCGCCGATTAGACAAGCTTTAGCCGATGCCATCGATTGGTTTCAAACCAATGGAGACATTACTTATTAACACTGAGTAGGAAAGGAAAAAGATGGTCTCAATTGTGCTTAGATATTTATCTATTTTTGCGCCCTTAATAATTCATCTAGGAAAACCTGTTCTTGCTAAAATAACTCCAATTTTAAGCGCAATCATCCCCCCAAGAACACTGCCCAACCAGTAAATTAAACCGAAAGTCACGTTTCCCTGCTCTAAAAACTTGTTGACCTCCAAACTATAGGTGGAAAAAGTTGTATAGGAACCACAAAAACCCGTGGCAATCATCAATCCTAATTCTGGGGCAATTATGCGAATATTTTCCCTGACTATAGTAAAGATATAGCCAATAATTAAACAGCCAGAAACATTAACAAAAAATGTCCCCAAAAATCCCCATTCTTGACCGAAAATACTGTCAATTAATTCTCCGATATAAAAACGACTCAAAGCCCCAAAAATAGCTCCAATCGCCACGAATAAACTATAACGTCCCCTGAAAAAATTCATGCTGTCTCTCCTGCCCTTCAATAGTCAATAAATTGGAGAATTAAGTAGCTGATTATAATTAAATTAAAAATGGATTTTAGGTTCGATCCCCCCTTAATCCCCCCTTGATAAGGGGGGCATCTGATAGTTTTTAACGCCTACCTACTTAACCTAGAAAAACTTGGGCAATATCTGCCCCGATTCTCACGGCAATCAATCCGAAAATGATACTAGCAACGGCAAAAACAAGACTGAGAAAATTTTGCTGATTGCGCCAGAGGATCAAGATATCTAAACTATAGGTAGAAAAGGTGGTATAAGCTCCTAAAAATCCCGTTCTAACCATTAAATCTAGTGCGTGGGAATAAAAGGGAAAACTGGGTAAAATAGCCCAAAAAAAGCCGATAGCTAGACAGCCAGTTAAATTAATAATAAAGGTTCCAGATGGAAAGCGCAAGCCGAATTTTGCTTTTGTCCATTCGGTAATATGATAACGAGATAACGCCCCCGGAACCGCTCCGGCTACAATTGCGAAAACATCGTTCAAATCTGACATTGTCTCTAATTTTTTTGCTATCTTTGCCTAGGCTCTATCATAATTGATGCGGTTATCGATCGCATGGCCCATATTTTCAGGGGTGTTATTGTCGAGAACAACCCTCTGATTTTAAAATAGAGGTATGAAAATTCAACCGCGTAAACGTTTTGGACAACATTGGTTAAAAGATGAATCGATACTCGATCGCATCATCAGCGCCGCTAATTTACAATCAGAGGATCGGGTATTAGAAATCGGCCCTGGTACAGGCATTTTAACCCGTCGTCTTCTCGATGGCGCTCGATTGGTTGTCGCTGTAGAAATCGATCGAGATCTATGGACAATTTTAAACAAAAAATTTGGCCAACAAGATAACTTTCATCTCATCCCGGGCGACTTTCTTAGCCTTAAACCGGAGCAACTGCCGCCGGTTAATAAAGTAGTGGCTAATATTCCCTATAATATCACCGGTCCGATCCTGGAAAAGCTGCTCGGTTCGATCGCCCATCCCTTCACTCCCCCTTACCAGAGTATTACCCTTTTGGTCCAGAAAGAAGTCGCCGAAAGATTAGTCGCTGTCCCCTCCACCAAAGCTTACGGCGCTCTCAGCGTCCGCATTCAATACCTTGCCGATTGTCAATGGATTTGTGACGTACCCCGGCGGGCCTTTTCCCCCTCTCCCCGGGTGGATTCGGCGGTAATTCAGCTTTTACCCCGTGTTTTGCCGAATAATGTCAGTAATGCGGCCTTTTTGTCCACTTTAGTTAGCCTTGGTTTTGCCAACCGGCGCAAAATGTTACGCAATAATCTAAAAAATTGTCTAGATAGCGATCGATTAATCCAAATCCTGACACAATTAGAAATTAATCCCCTCGCTCGCGCTGAAGATCTCAGTTTATCGCAATGGATTGACTTGGCGGAAAAATTAGGTCAATTGCCAAAATTTTAGATTTTTTTTCTTGACAAATGCACAGTTATACCCTTCTAGCCCCCGCTAAAATTAATTTATATCTAGAAATCGTTGGCGATCGCCCTGATGGTTTCCACGAGTTAGTCATGGTGATGCAGACGGTGGCATTATGCGATCGCATCACTCTCCGGCCGAACGGATTGCAGGAATTCCGCCTCTTTTGCTCTCATCCCCTCGTCCCCCAAGATAGCAGTAATCTCGCCCATCGCGCCGCCACTTTGATGGCGAAGGAATTCCCCCGCGTCTTTGCCAATTACGGCGGCATCGATATCACCATCGAGAAATATATTCCCGTGGCTGCCGGTTTAGCGGGGGGTTCCACCAACGCGGCGGCGGTGTTAGTCGGTATCGATTTAATCTGGGAATTAGGCTTAACCCGTCCGGAATTAGAAACTTTAGCGGCAAGATTGGGGTCCGATACTTCCTTTTGTGTGACAGGAGGAACGGTTATCTGTACGGGAAGGGGAGAAATTCTCGATCCGATCGCTCCTCTCACTGGATTATGGGTGATTTTAGCCAAATACGATCATTTATCCGTTTCTACACCCTGGGCCTACCAAAGCTATCGGCAAAAATTTCAGGATACCTATCTGTCTTCTCCAGAGGACTTTCATCACCGCCGTCAGCAGGTGAGTTCCGGGGCTTTGGTACAAGCGATCGCCCATAAACAACCAGCCGCTATCGGCAAATTTATCCACAATGACCTCGAAAAGGTGGTTTTACCGGAATTTCCCCTCGTAGCAGAGTTAAGACAGGTTCTAGGGGATTTAGGCGGCTTGGGAACGATGATGTCAGGCTCTGGCCCGACGGTTTTTACTCTCTGTTCATCTCAAGAAGTGGCGGAAACTATCGTTAAAGAGGCCCAGGAAATTCTCGTCGCTCCCGATCTACAATTTTGGATAGCCCCAATCACCGATACAGGCATTCAAGTGACTTGAGAAAATTAAAATTGACCGCCTTTACCAAGATAACCAAACTCGCGGAATAATTGCCTCTCGATCGCTCATTTCTCGCCTTAAAATTTGCCAAACCTGCTGAAACCATTGTCGCACTTCACCGCTAGAATTACCCCGATAACGACACAAAAGACCATCTCCTAAAGTGTTAGTAACTCCCATCTCCCCTTCTAGGGAAAAATCTCTCACTTTCTCAATTAAATTTCTGCCCACCGGTTGACCGATATAAACTAAAGTACCGATCAGGGCGCTATCATTTAAACCAGAAAATCCCTCGATCATTTTACCACCCAACAGGAAGGATTGATCGAGCCATAAAGGTTGTCCTGAGCGCCAAATTTCCCAATTAGAATGCCATTCTCCCGCTAAAAATTTCTCGCCTCGCGCACTGCGACCAAAACGGGTAATTTCCCATCCCAACCAACTGCTATTTTCCCCTAAATCCACTCGTAAATGTTGGCGAAATGCTGCACCATTAAAGATAATTGTTTCTTGGGGTAGCCATTCTAAACCGGCATTGTCATCGATTTTAATCTCGATTAATTGCTGTGCCATCTGACCATTACTCTGGTAAACTTTTCCAGCAGAAGCAGTGGTAATCAGGGCATTAGTAGCGGCTTGGAGATGAATTTTTTGTTGAAGAACATCACCCCCAACTATTCCCCCCGCAGTGTGTAAAATCACCGTGTGACAAAGGTTTTTTCCCTCGGGATAAAAAGGTCTTTGTACTTTTAAAGGGGCGGTAGCATAGACGTGATTAATCTGGGTTGCGAGATTTTTTTGCTTGTAAATTAGTTCTAGGTTTCCCTGCCACATTATTGCTCCTCAGTCATGGTTTCTAGAAATTGCCGATAATTTTCAGGACTAAGATTAATTTTAACTTCTATTTGCTGTTCTTTATCCCTGATCAGTAAAATATATTCACTTTCCGCTTTTTTGCCGACTAGGAGAGGATTTTTTAGCTCGAATTTTTTATAAACTAGATGGGGTTTCGTCACCCGAATAACTAAACTAGCTTGGGATTGAGGATAAATGTCTAATTGCTCCCGTTCCCGATCTAAAATTAATTGTTTAGGTGTCATGCTTCTTTCGTCAGCAAAAGTAGATTTATGCCAATAGAGGGTAATCCCGCGAATTTGGGGCATTTGGAGGCTAAACTTTTCATCAAAACCTTGCTGCTCCCAATTAATATCTTCCAGAGAGCCAGTATCGGGAATTAAACGCTGTTGCCAGAAGACTTCCTTAAGATTTAAATCTTGCCACCATTGGCTAATAATTTGGAAATTCTCCAGATTATCGGGGTGGGGATTGGCACTTTGCCAGAGGAGAGGATTAAGCATTTTGGGGGAATTTTTGGGCTGGGAAAATCAGGTTAATAGTTTTCGCTGGAGTTAAGGGATCATTAATCTCAATTATCATCGATTCTCGAGCTGCCGATCGGGCCATGGTATTAACTCTCGATCGCATTTTTATTTTATCCTAAATTATCGGCTCTTCTCGACTTTGTGTGATAATTTTTGCTTATGGAATCGTGAAATACTTATCGGGTAACACTTTTAGGACTATTTTGTCGAAGAGACTATCAGTATAGACCTCGTTTCCACACAGAAACCAGAAGAGCCAATTATCGGGGGAAAAACTGCTAAAAAATCCGATTTTGTCCCCCTGTGAGCTGCCTTGACGATCTTTTGATTCTGATTAAGAGGCTGTTTGGTTGACGGGAGGAGAGGAAAATTATTCCTGTGACATATAGTCCGTGGACTTATCGTCCACTAAAGACGATTATAGACTTTATGGAAAAATCAAAAGCAGTAATTTTAAGGGCATTGGGGTTAATGATCCGAGAGCATAGAGCAGCTTTAGGCATATCACAAGAAGAACTAGGGCTACGTTGCCATCTTGATCGTACCTATATATCTGGACTAGAGCGAGGAGTAAGAAATCCTTCTCTTACCGCTCTTGTCACTCTGGCGAAGGGCTTAAACATAACTGTATCCCAATTACTGGAAAATTTAGAGATAGAAATAGAGAAACCGGAATGAGTTCTGATTTAGTAGAAGCTATAAAAGCAAAGTTTAAACAGGGTTCATCACAGTACAAAGTCTTCGAGTTATTATCAGATCGAGCTTGGCATTGTCGTACCTGTGAAGGAAAAAAAATAGCATCGGAGCAATATGCTGGTGGCGGTGGTATCCAAGGATTAGAGCGCGGAAATAGGAGCGGTCGCCAGGGGCTAGTAATAGAAACAAAACGAGAATACTGTCCAATTTGTCAGAAAACAACAACTTGGGATCGATGGACTGGAGAGATGCGAGCGGCGAATGCCTCTGCCAACATACCGCCTCAATTAGTGGCTAGAATTTTGGAGTTTTATCGATATAAAGATGTGATTGAAAACAGAATCAGACAGTCACATGAACTGGTTATTGACCATCGTTTTCCTATGGAACGTTGGGGGATAAGTGAACCAAGTCATGATGTCAATATGAGTGTAGCTGAGATGAGAAACAAGTTTCAGCTTCTCAAAAAAGATAGTGCGGGAAATCATAATTTATTAAAGTCAAGAAGTTGTGAAAAATGTATTAAAACTGGTAAGCGAGGAACACCAATGGATATCAGATTTTGGTATTCCGGTGGAGAGAACTGGCCGGAAAATATTCCTCAATCTGGAGCAGAAGCAGAACAGGGCTGTGTAGGTTGCGGTTGGTATGATTTTGAAACATGGCGTAATTCTCTTAATATCAAATTGACTGAAGAGCGGTGATTTATCTTGCCACCTCTCCAATATTTTTATTACCTGTAGCTATTAGATTTAAGTAGGGAATAAGAGCATAGCCAATACACTCTGCCAAACGTGGAGGTACGGCGTTTCCAATTTGCCACATCGCTTTTTTCATTGTTCCTTCAAAAATAAAGGAATCGGGAAAAGTTTGTAATCTAGCCATTTCTCTGGCTGAAATAACCCGATTTAAATAGGGATGGATATGAGTACCGCCATGATTTTCTTTAATTGTCATACTTGGCTTACCCCGATACTGTCGTTTGAAGGCATCAACATAAGTTTCATATAAGGAACCCCCGGGAGGAACTTGAGCTATTCTGGCCATATATTCGGGGGAGTGACGAGTCCATTCGTGATTGATACTGGGAAGAGGTTCATAAGCAGGTAAATCGCAGATGGCGGCTTCAATCGGTTGGTATTTCTCCGGTACTAATTGAGGACTTGGATAAGGATTTGGCAGCCCAAATCTATTAGCTATGAAAATAGCTCTTGGTCTTATTTGAGGAACGCCATAGGCGGCAGATTCAAGAATTGCTATTGAAATATTTCTATAGCCAATACTTTGAAAAGCTTCCAGAATATTTTGCTTAATTTCTCCTTTTTTTATTGTTAGAATACCGGGTACATTCTCCATGACAACGTACCAAGGCTGTATTTCAGAAACAAGGCGGATAAATTCTTGAAACAGATGATTCCGTGGATCATTAGCATCTCGTTTTCCAGCAACGGAAAATCCTTGACATGGTGGTCCGCCCACCACAAGATGAATGAATGGATTGCCAATTTTGGCCAACCATTCTTGAGTATTAAAATCATGTATATCACCACAAAAATGATGACAATTGGGAAAATTCTTTTGATGGGTTGCTGAGGCGATCGGGCTAATTTCTGCACTGGCTACAGGGTTAAAACCTGCTTGCAATAAACCTTGGGTGATACCGCCCGCACCGGAGAATAGATCGATAAAATTATAGCTATTGAGAGGCTGAAGCGGAACGTTAACATCGACCAGGACTTGATAGGGATCACGCTTTACCGTTGCTAGTTCGCGCTGAATTCTTTCGTAACGACCTAACTTGGCTTTTTTCTGTTTGCTTACCGCCTGACTTGGTTGATTATCTGGAAATAATGATAATTGCAAATCCATTACTTTAAGAACAAATGGCCTATATGACAATATTGTGACAGATAGTCCACAGAGTGTCAAGATCGGGCCGGAATGAGGGAAGAGACTTTCGGCAAAAGTTTGAGTGCCGCCTCAAACCCCAAAAAAGAGGGATTTTATGGTAAAATAGTCCTACAAATGGGCATATTCTGCACATCAAAAGGGCAAAAGCCCGATTTTTAGCGAATTTAATCACAAAAACGCTTTTTTGCCTTGTTATTGGAGTTAACCCCCCTATGACCGCCGCCCAGGATCATGTCGTCCCCACAGACTTAAGCAATGAAATGTCCCGTTCCTACCTAGAATACGCCATGAGCGTCATCGTCGGGCGAGCCTTGCCCGACGCTAGGGACGGACTGAAACCCGTACACCGGCGCATTCTTTACGCGATGTACGAACTAGGATTAACCCCCGATCGCCCCTTCCGGAAATGCGCTAGAGTCGTCGGGGAAGTATTAGGAAAATACCACCCCCACGGGGATACTGCTGTTTACGATGCTCTCGTCCGCATGGCCCAGGATTTCTCCATGCGCGATCCCCTGATTAACGGTCATGGTAACTTCGGATCGATCGATAACGATCCCCCGGCAGCCATGCGTTATACCGAGTGTCGTCTGCACACCCTGGCCACCAACGCCCTACTACAGGATATCGAGTCAGAAACCGTCGATTTCGCCGATAACTTCGATGGTTCCCAACAGGAACCCGTGGTTTTACCCTCTAGAGTCCCGCAACTGCTAATTAATGGCTCATCCGGCATCGCCGTCGGTATGGCCACCAATATCCCCCCCCACAACCTGGCCGAGATTATCGATGGAACCGTTGCCCTCATCCATAACCCCGATCTCACCGATACGGAATTACAGCGTTATATCCCGGGGCCGGACTTTCCCACCGGGGGGCATATCCTCGGTAGAGACGGTATTCAGGAAGCTTACACCACCGGCCGCGGTTCCATTACCCTGCGGGGAGTCGCCTCCTTTGAAACCATCGAACAAAGGGGAAGACCCGATCGAGATGCTATTATCATCACCGAACTGCCCTATCAAACCAATAAAGCGGCATTAATCGAAAAAATCGCCGATTTGGTCAATGATCGCAAAATAGACGGTATTTCCGATGTGCGGGACGAAAGCGATCGCGACGGCATCCGGGTGGTGATCGAACTGAAACGGGATGCCTATCCCCGCGTCGTCCTCAACAATCTTTATAAACAAACGCCCCTCCAGTCGAATTTTGGGGCGAATATGTTGGCATTAGTCGATAACGAACCGAGATTACTGACTTTAAGGGAGTTTCTCCGCGTTTTCCTCGATTTTCGGGTAGAAGTGATCACCCGTCGTACCCGTTATGAACTCCGCAAGGCCGAGGAAAGGGATCATATCCTTCAGGGTTTACTAATTGCCCTCGCTAGTCTCGATGCAGTCATTGCCCTGATTCGCAGTGCTGCCGACACAGCTAGTGCAAAAGAGGGATTAGTGCAGAATTTTGGTCTTTCAGAGGTGCAAGCGGACGCAATCCTACAAATGCAGCTGCGACGGTTAACCGCCCTAGAATCGGAGAAAATTCAGCAAGAACACGGGGAATTACTGACAAAAATCGGCGATCTTCAGGATATTTTAGCCAAAAAAGAACGGATCGACAGCATTATCGAGGAAGAACTGCAACAGATCAAAACGATTCACGCTACCCCCCGTCGCAGTCATATTGAACAACGGGAAGGAGAAATCGCCGAAACTGACCTGATTGCCAACGAACAGGCCTTAATTCTCGTCACCGAACAGGGTTACATCAAAAGAATGCCCGTTAATACCTTTGAGTCCCAAAATCGGGCAACAAGGGGCAAAGCTGGCGCGAAAATGAAAGAAGACGACGGCATCGATCACTTTATCACCTGCCGCGATCACGATAGCGTTCTCTTTTTCACCGATCGCGGGGTTGTCTATAGTCTCAACGCCTATCATATCCCCACCGGTTCGCGTACCGCTCGCGGGGTTCCCATCGTGCAACTGTTAGAGATTCCCAAAGGGGAGAAAATTACCTCGGTGGTGGCAGTCAGCGAGTTCAGCGAGGATAATTACCTGATTATGCTCACACAAAAGGGCTTTATCAAGAAAACCGCCCTCGCTGCCTTTAGTAATATTCGATCAAACGGTTTAATCGCCATTTCTCTCGAAGACGGTGATCAACTACGTTGGGTTCGCTTGGCTAAAGAGGAAGATAGCGTCATTATCGGTTCTCGTCAGGGGATGGCCATTCATTTTAAGGCCGATAGTCAACAATTGCGCTCCCTGGGAAGGGCAACTAAAGGCGTAAAATCGATGAAATTGCGCTCAGGTGACGAATTAATTAGTATGGACATCCTGCCTAGTCAAATTGTCGCCCAAATCGCTGAATCTAACCAAGAAGAAACCGAGGACGAAAGCGAAGAAATTAACCCCGAAGTGGCTAATAATGGCCCCTGGGTGTTAGCAATTACCATGGCAGGACTAGGAAAACGGGTTCCCGTTACCCTTCTACGTCTGCAAAATCGGGCGGGATTAGGAGTCAGAGTGATTAAATTCCGCAAAAAGAACGATAAATTAGCGGCTCTGCACGTTGTTAACCCCAACGAGGAATTTATGATTATCACCGAACGGGGTATTATCATCCGTCAATCCGTCGATGCTATTACTCCTCAATCGCGATCGGCCGGAGGCATCCGGGTACAAAAACTCGATGAGGACGATGCGATCGCTGCGGTGGCCCTAGTTCCCCCTAGTGATGCGGAGGAATCTGAAGACATTTAGATTTGCCAGGAAGTGGGGAAGTGAAGTGTGGGGTGTGGGGTGTGGGGTGTGG
>NZ_JAQMSY010000022.1:0-37681 GCF_028329095.1 Microcystis sp. CS-574 | reverse complement strand
TATAATTAAATTAAAAATGGATTTTAGGTTCGATCCCCCCTGCCCCCCTTGATAAGGGGGGTGCCGATCCCCCCTTAGTCCCCCCTTTAATCCCCCCTTAATAAGGGGGGCATCTGACAACTTTTAACGCCTACCTACTTAAGTTTTAAGTTAATTAGTTAGTTATACTAAATCTGGTTATTAAAGACTGATTATTTATTCCCTTTATGTAGCCTATATTCAACGGATTTAGTATTAGTTATCTTTATTTTTATCTTTATCTTTATACTTGATTACTGTTTACTGGACGGCTACGCCTTGCCTTTGGCAACACTGAAAAATCTTCCCCACTTCCCCGATCAAGATGAATTTAGAAGCAATCATCCTAGAGGAAATTAAACAATCAGTAGCGGGTCGAATTAGCTTCGAGCGCTGGATGGATTTAGCTCTCTATCACCCTGATTATGGCTATTACACCTCTGGAAAAGTAGAAATTGGCTCAAAAGGAGATTTTTTTACTTCCTCGTCCCTAGGGGCAGATTTTGGTCAATTGTTAGCAGAGCAATTTGTCGAGATGGCGGAATTTTTGGGCAATTCCCGAGGATTTACTTTAGTGGAAGTGGGAGCAGGTTCGGGGATTTTAGCGAAGGATATCCTTGATTATTTAAGTGATAGCTATGCTGATTTTTATCAAAATCTCAGTTATATAATTATTGAACAATCTCAGAAACTCAGGCAAAGACAACGGGCAACTTTAGCGGGATATTCCCCGGTATCTTGGCAAAGTTGGCCGAATTTAGCCGATAATTCCCTTGTGGGTTGTGTGTTTAGTAATGAGTTAATCGATGCTTTTCCTGTCCATCGAGTTGTGATCGAGTCGGGAGAATTACGAGAAATTTATCTGGGATTGGGGGAACCTTTTCAGGAGATTATCGCAGATTTATCCACCGACAGAATCAAAGACTATTTTGATTTAGTGGGGATAAATATTCCTTCACCACTTTATCCGGAGGGTTATCAAACCGAGGTAAATTTATTAGCTTTAGACTGGTTAGAAACGGTTAATCGGAAACTTGATCGAGGTTATATCTTAACCATAGATTACGGTTACACTGCCGAAAAATATTATCATCCCCAAAGAAGTCAAGGAACCCTACAATGTTATCGACAACACCAGCGTCATGATCATCCTTATTTGTGGGTGGGAGAACAAGATATTACCACTCATCTGGATTTTACTGCTTTACAACGTCAAGGGGAGAAATTAGGCTTAAAAAATCTCGGTTTTACTCAGCAAGGATTATTTTTAATGGCTTTGGGATTGGGAGATAGATTAAATCAACTTTCTCAAGGAAAAATCGATATATTAACTATATTTCAGCGTCGAGATGCCCTACATCAATTAATCAATCCCACCGGTTTAGGAGGATTTGGAGTGTTAATTCAGGGGAAAGGAGTAGAGGAAAGAATACTTCAGGGATTAAGTAAATAACTAAAAAAAAGGGCTGAATGCTGTTAACTTTCAGCCCTAAGAAATGATTAAGCTCCTACGGATTCTTTAGCGGCATACATTACCTCTAAAGTTATTTCACCAATCCCTCGCTCCCGGGCGAATTTTTCGGTATTTCGTTTGACTTTCCCGCGCACAAAACCGGGTATTTTCTGCAATTCTACCGTAGCTTCCTTATTCCAATTTAGGTCAGAATCTGCCGAAATACCTTTAGTAATTACCTCTTTGGTATCATGACCACCGAATATCTCTAATAGGTGATCTTCCATACCCAAAGTAAAGGAATTATAGACCAAATCGGCGATCTGATTAGTGCCTTCGTAACCTAAGAAAGGTTTATAACCGAGGGGGAAATTTTGGATATGAATAGGTGCGGCAATGACTCCACAGGGAATATCTAAACGTTTACCCACATGACGTTCCATTTGAGTACCAAATATCGCCGCTGGTTCTAATCGAGCAATAGCATCCCCTATCGCCCCATTATCATCACTAATTAACACTTCATCGCAATATTCACTCACTTGTTCCCGGAACCAATCCGCATCATACTTGCAATAAGTACCCGCTAAAACCACATGAATTCCCATCTCCCTGGCGAGAATTTTTGTCATAGCGGCTGCGTGGGTATTATCACCAAAAACCACCGCTTTTTTCCCGGTTAAATTCTGACAGTCAATGGAACGAGAAAACCAAGCAGCTTGGGAGATATGCAGAGTTTGTTCATTGATAAAATCTTCGTAATCTACTGCTGCACCTTGGGGATTAATTACCTCTTGAATTTTGCGAATACAGCGGGCTGTTTCCACTACTCCCATGGGGGTAATATCAACGTAGGGCATGGCGAATTCACTTTCGAGATATTTGGCTGTCATTAATCCCACTTCTCGATAGGGAACCAGATTAAACCAAGCGCGGGGCAGATTTTTTAAGTTTTCCACCGAGGCAGCTTCGGGAATAATTTCGTTAACTTCAATGTCCAAATCTGCCATTAACCGCTTTAATTCTGTGCGATCATGTTGGTTATGGAAACCGAGGGTGGTAATACCAATAATATTAACCGAAGGTTTAGGAGTTTTCTGGGAGATAATTTCCCCTTTTCTCTGGGCCTTATCGAGATAATACTTGATAATTTGATAGAGGGTTTTATCGGCCGCTTGTAGTTCATTATAGCGATAGTGGTTGACATCGGCCAGCAGCACATCTCCTTGGGCATCCTGTCGCGCTCTTTCGACAAAGTTTTGTAAATCCTCTTGGAGAATACTGGAGGTACAGGTGGGGGTTAAAACGATTAAATCGGGACTTTCTTCGCGATCTTTGCGAACAATATTATCGACGACTTTTTCTTGGGAACCCCGGGCTAAAACATTACGATCGACAATACTAGCAGTGACGGGGGTAAAATTACGCTCCCTTTCCAACATCGAGCGCATGACGTTAAAATAATCGTCTCCCAGAGGAGCGTGCATGATAGCATGAACATTTTTAAAGGAACTGGCGATCCTTAACGTGCCAATATGAGCGGGACCCGCATACATCCAATAGGCCAATTTCATAGAGGGTTCTCCTACAGTCAGACTTTTTTGATTGTCTCAGACTTTACCGATTTAGGGGTGAACACTTAACGGAAGATTACAAAAAGTCCCCATGCAGATTAAGTATCTTTTTGGGGAAAAATGACACAAATATTAATATTAACTTTTTTAACAATTTATGTCATGAGGGCAAAAATTTCTTTACCGACCGCTTGGTAACAAAGCCAACCGAAATTCGACCGGGGGTCGGGATAATCTTTGACGATGACTCCCTTTTCGGCCGCTCGTTCAAAAGCGACTAAACGGGGAATTTCTCGCTTAAATAGCGGTAATTTTGCTTCTTCTAGAGCTTTCCGCGCTTCCCGTCCTGTTTTTGTCCGTGAATCCACTTGGGTTAAAAGAACTCGATAATTATCGGTCATCGTGGACAGCAATTCTGCCGCTTTAATGGTGACATCGATATCGAGATGATTGGGAGTGGTGGGTAAAATTAATAAATCGCTGCCCTGAGCTAAATCTTTTAACTCGTCTGGCTCCGGCCGGGCCTGGGTATCGACGATAATATGAGTGTATTGTTTTACCAGTCCCGTCGCTCCAGCTTGGGACGCTACCATAAAAGGAAGGGTATCTTCCCGGGACCAATGGAGAGCCGAACGATTTTTATCCGCATCAATCAATAAGGTGGGCGCTTTTTCTTGAAAATAGGCGGCCAAATGAATCGATGTGGTGGTTTTCCCGACCCCTCCTTTCAGTGCTACGACGGAGATAATCATGAACGGATCGAATAAGTGAGTATTTTCTAGTGTAATCCCAGACGGACTGAAAACCGTTTAAGTTTCCCCCAGAAAGGCTATCAGTCGGGATTCTTGATTTTTGAGCCTGGCTCTCTCGATATTTTGGTGTAATGTGTTTCTTAATGTTAGATTTTATGTTAGATTTTGGGCTTATGCTCTCCCGATCGATCACTTTTTCTGCTCACCACAACTACGGGAGTGTCTTCAATGTTGAAGCAATTCTTAGCAATAGCGATCGCTTTCATGATTGGGTTAACTGGGGAATTAGTCCTCTCTTTACCCGCTACTCGTTTATCCGATCAAGAAATCTCCCAACAATTACAGACTATCCCGGGCTGGCAGTTACGAGATCAACGGATTGAAAAAACTTTTAAATTTAACAATTTTATCGAAGCGATCGCTTTTGTTAATCGCTTAGTTACTCCGGCTGAATCCCTAGGTCATCATCCTGATATTACTATCAATTACAATCGCGTCACTCTTTCCCTCACTACCCATGACGTGGGAGGTTTGAGTAACTTAGATTTTGATTTAGCTCAACAAATTGATCGTCTGATTCCCTAGTTTTAAATCAGCCTTTAAAGCACACAGCTATTATCTTTGCGAATATCCCAACTACCATCAACACGGAATAAAAATAAACAGCGTTTGTCGGGTGTACCGGAAGCAACTAAAGTAATTCTGCCTAACTGTCCCCAAGAACCCCCTAAACCCCCCCTTGTATCGGCCCAACTAGCGCGATAAATTGTCCCTTGATTACCCGCCGGTCCACTAACTCGGCGTAGGGTAGAATTATTAGTATCGATGCTAACACCGCGAGTGATGGGAGTCCAATCGGTGACATTTTCACATTTGTCCCCTTGCACTTTTGCCACTTTAATCTGTTGGGTTTCATTTTCTGCCATGCACAAAGATAGGGGATGAGAACCTTCTCCCATGGCTTGATAACGGGTATGTTTCCAATGTTGTGATATTTCAAAGGTGGCGATATTTAAGCGAATCCAAGCCATTAAACGATGATAAACAGAAAGGGCAATGGTTAAGAGAATTCCTAATAAAATTAGGGTAACTAACATCTCGACTTGAGTTAAGCCAGAGGTGGATTTTTGCCGATTAAAAAGCTGTAGATTGCCAAAATGTTTTCGAGAAAGGTCGAAGATATTCATGAGCCTCATCTTGCCTTTTTATTTTCAATAAATTATGTAATTAACAAGGAGCAACAATTAATTTGCTCTAGGATAATCCACATAATTTCTTGCTGTTATTACGGACAAAATTGACTGCGATCTCTATTTTTTTCTGATATTGGCAAAAAAAGTTATCTTTAGGCAAAAATGAGCTACATAAAAGCAATTTTCTGATTTTTTGCTCAATTAAGTTTATTTGCTCTGTTTATATAGCCAAATGTCCCGCTAACGAGTAAATCCCAATTGTCGTCGGGCCTCGAATAATCCGATCGCCACACTAACGGAAAGATTTAAACTTCTCACCCCCGGTTCTGCCATGGGAATATAAACCGTGTCATCGCACTTATTTAATAAATCTGCTGGAATACCGTCGGTTTCACTGCCAAAAAGTAGCCAATCTCCGCTTTGATAGCTGTATTCCACATAACTGCTGCTGCCGCGCACGGTAAACCCGATCGCCCTTCCGCCGCTCTTTTGTTGATATGCACAGAAGTCATTAATTGTCAAGTGGTACATAAGTTTTACATAGGGCCAATAATCTAAGCCGGCCCGCTTCAGATAGCGATCGCTAATTTCAAAACCCAAGGGACCGACTAAATGCAATTCTGTCCGCGTTGCGGCGCAAGTACGGGCAATATTCCCCGTATTTGGCGGAATTTGCGGATTGATTAAAACCACTCGTAAAATCGCTTCAGTCATTAGTTATCGGTTATCGGTTATCAGTTCACTGTTCACGGCAAAAAACCCCCCACCTCTCAATTCATAATTCATAATTTAAATTTATAATTCCCACTTCCCATCTCCCTTGGGTGAGGACTAACTATACTGGATTTTGCCCCACCCTACTCAAACTTATTTTAAATTGGTATAACTATCCATACTCAACGGGACTAAATCGCCATAGATAGTCAAACCTAACAACATTGTTGCATTAGCGGGGATTAAATTGCCTGTAAGAGCGCAAATCTCATTTTTTCTAGCTGTAGCGTTAAATACTGCCCTTATATCGCTGGCACAAAACTGAGGTCGATAATCTCCTGATTTCTGCTGAACGAAATTCCATAGGACATCACGAATGAGTGCTTGATAACCTTGATTGCCAGAAATCTCTTTCAGCTTGTCTTTGAGGACTCTTTCCAGACGAATGCTGGTGACTTCCATCTCGGTAGTGGTGGTGCGTGTGATTGTCCGCATAATTTTTTTTCTCCCAAATACTAAAACCTATTGATGTTACAAGTGTAGTATAAGAAAGATACCTTTAACAAGCACAACCGGCGAAACCATCACCTCTACTGCTCTTTTATTGTCACCTCTAAGGAAAAACCGCGTCTAGTCAGAATCCTATTTTGCTGTTAGAAAAAACATTGCTTATAGTCTATCTATTAAGAAAATTTTAGGTAGAGTGCGTTAGGTAATCTCTCATTTGTAGGAAAAAAATCAAGCTCTCGTTAAGGAACGGATATTTAATGAGTAAAAATTATTAGACAAAGGACAAGAGAGGCATTTATTATCCCGATTTACTCTATTATTGGTCAAGTAACCCATCTTTAATTTCCCTTCTGATCTCATCTAAGTATTGGGAAGATTGCTGATAATTAGTATGATCTTTATCGTTTATTTCTACCCCTTCTGCTAGTTTTAATACTGATGTATGATTGGGATCAATAAATTTTGGGATCGGTAGTTTAATCGAGATAACTTGATGATTAGAAAAATAGGTGGCAAAATCAAAATAGCCGAATTTAGAATCAAAAACAATCCATTCTTTGTCAATTAATTGTAGCTTAGGATCTTTGACATCAAAAGCGTATAAAAAAGCGGCGGTATAAAAACCCGCATAATATAAAAAGTCATTATCATTGCTAAAACTGCAACCAGAAGCTGTAGTGGGATGACCAGGACATATATGAGGTATAAATTCTTCTCTAGAATGATATTTTTGTATTTTTTCTAACACATAACTATCGTATTTAGGACGACAACAACATACGGTATGACCATAGACAGACGTTAAATAAAATCTATCTCCTTTATATCTCAATCCCAAGGAACATTCATCATAACTTAAATCAACCATATCTCCCCCCTCTCCATAGCCTCTATTGTTAGAAGTTTTCTTGTAATAGAAGCTATAATGAATATCTCCATCCGTGCCATTATATTCTTTTTTTCGGAGACGAATAGCATTGATTAATTTAATCCAGTCAGACTTCAGCATAAACGGCAATCGCATTGATTAAATAATTAACTATTATTATAGCAGTTATCTTAACGGTGAGATAAGAAGTTTTGGTTTTGGAGGGCCAGTGGTTGGTCGTCCATAGCAAATTAGGTTATACTTCATCTTGATAAGCAACGCTGTCCTATACCCAAACACCTAGAAACAATTGTTATTGTTCCTCAGATTGACAATAACTCTAATTGTCTCCCCTGTAGGTCTTGAATGCAGATATTTTCTTGAGAATCTCTGGATAAATCTAAAGTTTTAATCACCTCTTTTGCCACCGCTTCTACCACGGGAATGGCCACAGAATTGCCGAACTGTTTATAAGCTTGGACATCGCTAACAACAATCCGAAAACTATCGGGAAATCCCTGTAATCTTGCCCATTCTCTGGGGGTCATTCTGCGGACGAATAATTTATTTACCTCTCCCTTAATGCGAGTAACGGGAGTAAAATTAGTCAGTCTTTGATCGATAACTAAATTTCTTTCTTTTCCCATACCTCCCACCACAATAGCATTAGCGATACCATCGGGAGAAATAATCTCATAACCGAAACCATTACCTTTATGTTGGTGTCTGGCCTTGTGTTTAAACAAAGTTTCTAAATACTGATTAGAGAGATAATATTTAACGCTGACTTCCTTTTCTTCTAGGATATCTTTGAGACAAGTTTCTTGATAGGTTGGTTGGGGATAGGAAAAATGGTAAATATTTAAATCCTCTCGAAAACCGACGATAAAAATTCGGGGACGGTTTTGAGGAACCCCAAAATATCTGGCATTTAAAATCTGGGGACTAGGGACAAAATAATGCAAATCCTTTTCTAATATATCTAAAATAGTTTTTAAAGTTTTACCTCGATCATGATGGACTAAACCCTGGACATTTTCTAAGATAAAAGCTTTCGGTTTCTTTTCGTGTAATATCCGGGCAACTTCAAAAAATAAGGTTCCGCGTGCATCTTCAAAACCGTGTTTTCTGCCGGCGATACTAAAGGCTTGACAGGGAAAACCGCCGCAGAGTATATCATGATCGGGGACAGTTTTTACCTCTAATTTTCTGATGTCTTGATTATCGGGTAAATGACCATAGTTAGCCAAGTAAACCTTTTGGGAGTGAGGATCGATTTCCGAGGAAAAAACGCATTGACAACCGAGATTCTCTAGAGCGATTCTAAATCCTCCTATACCGGCAAATAAATCAATAAAAGTCCACATATTTTATCTATTCTAAGCTTTTGTTTTGATCCCAGAGACGATATTAAACTGGCTATCTTAGATTTTAGTATAAATGCTCGCATCTTTTTCCTCGCCAAAAAAATCAGGAGCAGAATTTCTACTCCTGATAACCTATTCACTTTAGACTTGCCAATTTATTGGAATATACTGGCAACTTTGGCGCTTACGTCCGGTTGAGTTTCAGCGTAGATATTTTGACGAGTAGCGGCGATTTCTGTATAAGCTTGACGCACTTCCGAGTTAACTGCCACCGTTTTCACATCGTAGATACGGGTAGCCAGTTGGGGATAAAAACCGATAGCGACAATCAAAGCGAGGAAAGAGACAGCGATAAAGATTTCTCTGGGTTTAGCGTCAATATATTCTGATTCGTCAGGAAGGACACAGCTAGTACCAAAACAAACTGCTTGTTCGTTGCTTTTGTTGAGGGTAATGTTAGTAATATCGCAGGAAGAACCATCTCCGTAGAAAACTTGACGAAGCATGGAGAGTAGATAAATCGGGGTGAGGATTAAACCAACGGAAGCGAGGAAAACAGTCACAACCCGGAAGGTTTGGCTATAAACGTCACTGCTAGTGACACCGATGAATACAGTAATTTCACTGGCAAAACCGCTCATTCCGGGTAACGCTAGGGAAGCCATGGCGCCGGCAGTAAAGAGAGCGAAGACTTTCGGCATCGCTTGAGCAACCCCACCCATCTCGTTTAAAGCTAAGGTATGGGTGCGGTCATAGGTGACACCAGCAAGGAAGAATAAGACGGCGGCAATTAAACCATGGGAGAGCATTTGTAACATAGCGCCGCTAATACCCACATCGGTAAAGGAAGCAATCCCTAAAAGGACGAATCCCATGTGTGAAACCGAGGAATAAGCGAGACGACGTTTCATGTTTTGTTGACCGAAGGAAGCGAAAGCACCGTAGATAATATTAACGACACCGAGAATCGCTAGAATCGGAGCAAAGTAGATATGTGCATCGGGTAGAAGCCCCATATTAAGGCGGATTAAACCATAACCACCCATTTTGAGGAGAACACCAGCGAGAATCATCGATACAGGTGCAGAAGCTTCACCGTGAGCATCGGGGAGCCAAGTATGGAGGGGGAAGATGGCGAGTTTGACCCCGAAAGCGATTAATAAACCAGCGTAAAGGACTAATTCTAAAGCGAGGGGATAATCTTTAAATCCTAATTCCGCCATGTCAAAGGTCATCGTACCACCACCGTAAAGAGCCATGGCTAGACCAGCAACGAGGATGAAGATAGAAGCGGCGGCGGTGTAGAGTAAGAATTTAGTGGCGGCATAACGACGTTTTTGGCCACCCCAGATGGAAACGAGTAGATAAACGGGAATTAACTCGATTTCCCACATTAAAAAGAATAATAATAAGTCTTGGGCGACGAAAACACCAATCTGAGCGGCGTAGAGCAACAGCATCAGGAAGTAGAATAAACGGGGTTTACGGTCCACTTGCCATGCGGACAAGATAGAAAGGGTTGTCACCAATCCTGCTAATAAAACTAACGGTGCCGAGATACCATCCACCGACACCGCCCAACTTAAACCAATTTGGGGAACCCAATCGATTTTTTCTACTAATTGTAGGTTGGGGTTGCTTAAATCATATTTTTGTAAAAAGACGTAACACATTAATATAAAGTCTGCTAGTCCGACTCCAAGAGCAAACCAACGAACGGTTTTTCCTTCCTTGTCGGGGATTACAGGGATTAGGAAGGAGGAAAGCAAGGGGAGCAAAATGATGGCAGTGAGCCAGGGGAAGTTAGCCGTTAGCATGGCAGTAAGAAAAAATACCTATTTCGTTATGTGTTCATTTTATGCGACTTTGTAAAATTTTGTGAATATTTTTTCTCCTACCTTTACCATAGGATTTTATCTATAGTTGCCGCATCATCATCGATTAACCCAAATAGGCTTGTTTGACCCGCTCATCCCTGAGTAAATCCCCGGCTTTTCCCGCAATAGTCAAGCGTCCCGCTTCCAAAACATAGCCGCGATTGGCAGTTTCTAGGGCTAAATTGGCGTTTTGTTCCACTAACAGGATAGTTACTCCCGATTCATTTAATTTACGGATAATACTGAAGATTTCTCGCACTATCTGCGGCGCTAGTCCTAAACTGGGTTCGTCTAGTAACAATAACTTGGGACGACTCATTAAAGCTCTGGCGATCGCAAGCATCTGCTGTTCCCCACCGCTTAGGGTTCCCGCTAACTGCTCTCGGCGCTCCGATAGTCGGGGAAACAGTTGCCACTGCTCTTCGATATCGCTTTTTACTCCTAGGCGATCGCTCCTCGTATAGGCACCTAACTGCAAATTTGTCAAGACTGTTTGACGAGCTAAGATTCTTCTACCTTCCGGACTATGGGCAATTCCCCGTTTAACGATTTCATGGGGCGGTAAATGGGTAATATCTTGACCCTGATAGATTATTCGCCCGGTCTTTGCCGTTAAAAGCCGAGATATCGTCTTTAGAGTCGTCGTTTTTCCTGCTCCGTTCGCTCCAATGAGGGTGACAATTTCCCCCTTTTCTACCCTTAAGCTAACCTGCTGTAATGCCTTTATTCCGCCATAATTAACCGATAAATCGTTAATTTCTAACATAAACCCCGTCAAATCCCAATAGGATCACTATAGCAGTGATCAGTTACCAGTTATCAGTTACCAGTTATCAGTTACCAGTTATCAGTTACCAGTTATCACTGATCAGATGTGAGTTTTTAGTCAGTCCCGATGAAAAAATTTTCACCCCCACAGATGAAAGAGGTTTCCTTCCCTACACCCCACACCCCACACCCTACACCCTCTTTCAAGTCAGGGATAAGGAGGAACCCCGATCATTTGTACTGAATTTTCCAAGACGCATTATTGAGTGAGGGGTATTGAGTAGCATTAACAGTGCTGTCTTTTCACTGCTTACTGTTTACTGATAACTGATCACTGATTATCTGCCTAAAACTTCCAAGACCACTGGGGCAACTCCCGATTGGAAGACACCGATAATCGCTGCCGCACCTCTGGATAGGTCGATGACGCGGCCACCGCTAAACGGACCGCGATCGTTAATTCGCACCACCACTGATCGCCCATTACGCAGATTAGTTACCCTAACCCTAGTGCCGAAAGGTAGATAGCGATGAGCGGCAGTTAAACCACCAGAGTTAAAAGTCTCACCACTAGCGGTGCGACGACCGTGGAAACCAGGACCATACCAAGAGGCCATTCCCCGTTTACGGGGGCGACTGCTGGTTTTTGTCCCCTGGGTTGTTTTTGGCTTCTCTGCTGGTGTCACTGAGGCAGGATTGCTGGCCGGGGCCGGTTTGACTTGATTGGGTTGTGATTGGGGTTGTATGGTCGAAGGAATGGCCTCTTGGGTGCGGGGTGTAACGCTTGCCGGGACGGTATTTTCTTTGTCCACTAGGGACTCCAAAGTTTTTAGAATTTCGTTAGCATTATCTTGAACCGAACGTGATACTTTAATATCTGAATCGGATGTTCGACTATTAGAAAAAGCGGACAGAACGGTTTGAGTAGTTGACTCGATAACAGTTTGACGACCTACGCTAATATCCGTCAAGCTGTTGCTGTGTCCTGCTGTCTGGGAACAAATTATCGAGGCTGTAGTCCCCACTACCGTAAGGGCGGTTACAGCTTGTAGTTTGTTGATCAGTTGTTTATTCATAGACCTTCTTATTGTGCGTTAGCAAGTTCCCAATGCAAAGCCAAAGGAATTTGCTAACATTCCTTTTTGCTTGCAAAGCTAACTTGGTTGCGTTCTGTTCAACCCTATCACGGAAAATTGGTTGGTCATTACGAGAATTTATATCGTTATCGGGCAAGAGAATCAAAAATTTAAATAAAGGGTTGACTTGCACTAAGAACCAAGTTAAGATAGGAAGTTTTTAATTTTTTGTCTCCTAGAGGGGGTCAAGGTTAGGAAAACTTGGGGAATTAGTGAAATTTCGAAAGGTAATAACGCTAGTATTGACAAGGCTTTCAAGGATTATCAGCCCCCCCCGATTTCCCTCTATCGATGCAGATAATGGTTAATAAAACTGTTTTCTTCGCTACAAAAAACCAGATTTTTAATATTAATGTTAAATCGGACTAAGGATCAAAGATTAAAAATTATAATAGGGGCTTGACAAGGAACTAAAAATAAGGTGTTATTAGCCAAACTTAACAACGTAATCAGAAATGCTGATACAGGCTAATAATAAATCCTGTTTAAAAGGGATAGGGAAGTGGGGAAGTGGGGAAGTGGGGAGTATTTTGCTGTGAACAGTGAACTGAAAACCCGCATCTGAATACTGAATACTCACTCCTAACCCCACTTTTTCGGCAAACCCTATATATATAGATGGCCGAGGTCCGAACGGGTGTGGGGTGTAGGGAAAGAAACCTCTTTCATCTGTGGTGGTGAAAATTTTTTCATCGGGACTGACTCCTAACCCCACGAAAAGCTTTTTCGGCAAACCCTATCTAATGTGTGTTGGGTTTCCTTGGGTCAATCCAGTGAGAAAATTAATCGTAGTAACGCACCAATTTAATGACAAAGTTGGTGCGTGGGGTGCAGATTATTGATTTTGGTTTTTTAACAGAATTAGTAACCGCAAACACGCACCCTACAAGATCAGCGATCACACTCAACTTAATATCAACAGACTTTCTGTTTCACTATCAAAAAATTCAACAATAATTAAAAAATAAACTCTTAAAATTTCGATAATTTTTGCAGTGGGACTATTGCCAATACGAAGATAGATAAATTTTGGTGGATGACCATATAATAGACTGCGCTGATGAAAATCGGCATCTTTAGAGACAATTACAAAATCGTTGAATTTGGCAAATTCCCAGATAAGTGCATCATCAGTATTGATCAGTCCTAAAGTCTTGACGCGCTGAGAATCAGAATATAAATCAATTATTTTATCAATAATCCGATCTGACAAATTTTCATCTAATAACAGTTTCATAAAGAGGTGATAAATAATTTTTTCTCTCGATCAGCAGCAAAAGCCAAACAAGCTTTGATATCCTCGGAAGTTAATTCTGAAAAATCCTCAAGAATTTCTGCTTCTGTCATTCCTGCTGCTAAATATTCTAGAATATCGTACACAGTTATACGCATTCCTCGAATGCAGGGTTTTCCGCTTCGTTTTCCAGGTTCAATGGTAATAATGTTTTGGTAACTCATAATGCTTTAATTATTTTGACCTTCCCAATTATATCTTATTCGATGACAGAGATCGCACTCCACCCCACCGACAAGAACGATCACCCTTCAACTTCGTACCACTCTTAGGGTGTGAAGTGCGAAAGCGTAACGCACCAATTTAATAATAAATTTGCTGCGTCGGGTGCGGATTGTTAATTTTGGTTTTTTAACAGAATTAGTAGCCGCAAACACGCACCCTACAAGATTAGTAGATTAGCGATTGCGCTAATTTAAACCTCTCTCTTTAATTTCTTTAAGGGTTTTATTAACAGCATATTTTGCATTGATACTATTAATCAATTCAGTTTGACTATGTTTTTTAGCAACTCCCCATAAATCAGCAATTAAGTCAAAACTTCCGTCGGTATTACGACTCCAACCTAGATCATAATCTCCCTCTAGCACAGCAACAATATCTGCTCTAACTCTTTGACCGTTAGAACCACGAACATCTGCTTCACGTTTAACTATTATTCCTAAATCCTGCAAAGATTTTACTAAAATTTCAGGATCAGTTATTTTAGTTATTAAAGTAGAAAAATAACCGCCAGCGCCTCTTTTGTTCTGACTATCCCACTCCCTTTTGTTCTGACTATATTGATCAGGGTTTCTCCAATCTCTGGAATTATTATACTCAAGAAGTTGCTTAAAATCTTCTTTGATTTTATCATCTACATCCTTTCTAGCTAATATCGTTTCAATAATTGCTCCTATTTCCGAGTCAATTGTTATTTTACCTAATGCTCTACGAAGTTCAATAATTTCCCTTTCACCCTTATTAATTAGTTGTTGAATAATGGGTAAAGTTTGCGGATTATCTCGCCAATGGGTTGCTAAAGCTTCAATTGCTTTTGATTGACCCTTGTTAGCTTGTTGTTGAATAATGGATAAAGTTTGAGGGTGATCTCGCCAATGGGTTACTAAAGCTTCAATTGCTTTTGATTTACCCCTATTAGCAAGTTCTTGAATTTTAGATAATGCCACTGGGTATAGTTGAGCAATTTGAACCAATGCGTCGATAATAGGTTGTTGTCGCCAACTGGTTGCTGCAGATTGAGCTATTTTTTGAAGCATATTCCATCCGTTGGGATCACCTTGCCAATTTTTTACAACACAAGAAATACTTTTGTCTCTGTTTTTCTCCCTTTGTCCCCACCGGTTTCCAGTATCATATTTTTTATAATAACTTATATCTTTATCATAAAGCCTTTCTAGTTGATTTAACAATCGCTGACTTAGTTCAACATAAATAGACTGGTTTCGCAATTCTCCATAACAATCTGCTGCCAAAAAAAGATGAGCAAATCCCTGATCTTTTTCCTCTATATCAATGAGATAATTAATTAACTCTTCAGCAATTTCTTTAGGAAATTCTGCACTTAGCATCCCCATTAATAAACATAAAACTTCTTTCCAAACAGGATCTGAATAATGTTCTCCAAATACTTTGGTTTTCAATTCCTCAAGACTAATTCCGTCTGGTAATCCTCGTTTTTTAAATCTTTCATAAAACTCGCAAGCACAAAAGTATTCTAAAAAAGTTCGATGAACAAAAGCAAAAGCATTGCCACCTAAAGAACAAAGAATAAAATTACGATAGCGCAGTTGTTTGATAATTAAATCAGTCAGATCACTAGCATCTCGTTTGTTAATTCCTGTTTTTTCAAGATATTGAGTCAAAACATTTTCTAATTCTTCCTTATAGATTAAATTAGCTGCTAACCCTTTTTCTCCTGCTTGCATGGCACTTGCGACTAAACGCAGAATGTCCCTTTTATCTCTTAGATCAATATTGTAAAGATATTTTTTCAGTTCAGGATCAATTAATCCTTCCTTGGTTTCAAAATCCCATTGATGTAATAACACCTCTGACGCTTTTTCATAAAGTTTTGAGCGATCTCTTGGTAATTCTTGAGTTCGGTTCAGAATAGCCATCATCGTTAATAATAAAGGATTTCCTGCTAATTGCCGAATCGCTTTTGACTCCTTAATTGCCTTTTGTAAACGTTCTTGTTTTTGGGTTTTATCATCTCGATTTTCAAAAGCTAAATCATGCCAACGTTTGATAAAATCTTCAATCTGATTTTGATCTAAATCTTGGATCATAAAATGGTCAAAACCAGCATGATTTAATTCTTCTGCTTTATATCCTAACCAGCGAGAAGTTACTATAATCTGCACTTGAGGATATTGAATACTAAAACGTTTGATATCCGTGACAATTTCTTCTCTTAATTGAGGATTAAAAACTTCATCTAAGCCATCAAAAAGCACAACAACTTGACCTTTTTTAAGCTTATCATCTAAAGCAAGTTGATTGAGATGACAAATCAGATTACCTTGATGGAAAAATTCTAGAATATTCTTACACTTTTTTTCATCCTTATCTCTGGCATAAATACGCAATTCTATCAAAAGAGGAAGGGGAAGCAAAACACGCTGACTGAGTTCTTTTTCAGCCCAATTTAAAGCTAAATACTGCAATAAACTCGATTTTCCCGCCCCCGGATCACCTAAAATTACAGTTCTTGGGTATTCAGAAGAATTGACAATATCCAAAACAGGATCTAATTTTTCATTCAGATATTCTCGCCGTTTTCGTTCTAGTTCTGCTTGTATTTGTTCTAACTCCGCTTGAGTAATTTCTCCCCTATCTACAAGTTCCTGCAGCACTTCTTTAGGTAATTCATAAAGTTGAGGAATAAACTGTTTACATCGTCTCACATTTTGCGGCACAAACATTCGCCAGAGTTTGATTTGCTCATAAGTCGTTGTGTCTAAACATTCTAATTTAAGATGGCCATATTCCTTTTTTAAGCCTTCCGCATAGTTATCTAAATTATAATCTGTTTTAACTCCTGCTATTTCTTGAATATTTTGGCTATCTTTATTCTGTAACTTAACTAAAAAAACGGCTCTTAGCTTTTCAGAATTTTCAATAATTTCCTGAGTTTTTCTCAAATAAAATTTACCTAGTTTTTCCCAGTTAAATTCAGCAGGTAACGGCGGTAAATTGAGTCTTTGCCAAGATTGAGCTAACGTCAAAGTATCAAGAACTTGACAATCAATATCAAAAGCATCCCCTAAAATAGGTTTAACTTGGTCATCTTTAATAAAAGTCTTGAGAGGTTTTTCAAAGTTTTTAATTTGATCATCCTCCAGATCGGCCATTTCTAACTGTTGCTGAAAGAGTTCTAAAAACTCCTTCATTGCTTTGCCATAAGCTTCTTTTTGAACATCTTTTTCAGGTAAGTGTAACACTTTACCTAGACTATTTTTAAAAAATTCCTTTCCGTAATCTTTTGCACCCTCTATTGCCAACTCTTGCATTACTGAACGAACAAGCGAACCTGCGGCTTGAGTAACCCCCCAGACAATTAACCAGTCAATCATGGCGATAAACTTAAGATCCTGTGGATACTATCTAAGCTTACCAACTTTAATCGTTTTTCGTCTATCGTTCCGACAAATGAAGAGAACGATTTAAAATATCCTCAATACCGTAGGGACAAACGGGGGGAAACTCTAATCCCGTCTCTCTAAAGGCATCGCAACAAGCAACAGCATAGAGTTTAAATAGGCTTTCATCGGTTAAATATCGCTTTAAACTGGCGCTATCGTCCAAATAAAGCCTAATATTAGCTCTTTCTTGTTGAATAGTTCCCAACCAATCCCAGGATCGCCGTTGAGGTTGATAGTCCCACTTTAATAAATGATGCAAAATTAATCTGAGACTAGCAAGTAAGCGATCGCGCTCCCGTTTCGACAAATCCCGCACCTCTTCGACTAAATTCTCAATATCCAACTCGGAAAACCGACCGGAAGCTAATAAATCGGCCATTTGTTCGGCCCAAAGTCCAAAGTCTTGCTCATAGGATGCCGTCATCGATTTATCTCCTTCTAAGCTCAATTAACATTATATTGAACCTCTTGCATAATTAATTTTTGATGGTTCAAAAACAGCAAAAACAAGGATTAAATTACCCAAAATCTGTAAATTATTATTCATTGATGACCGGGAAACCAGCATCGTTTCAAAGATCGCCGAACCATTAACGGGTTTTGCGTCTTCGGATGACATTATTAGAATAACGAGAAGGTTTTGGCCGGGGTTCTTTTCCCCCTCCCAATTCGCGACTAACTTGCTGGAAAATATCCCGTCGCAGCACAGGATATTCCCCTATCCACTGGTCGAGTTGGGGAAGATGGACATCAGAAAGCTGATTGATATCCCCTAAATCGGGGTCTCGAGACATTAACAAAGCTTCGGCCACCATCCCGGGACGGATCGATTTATGGATGCGTTTGAGGGGAGCGCGAACGATCGCCGAAAAGCCAGTTTGATCACCGATTTCTAGATTAATACAGCGTTGGCGATTTTCGATAATCTCTAATTCCCCGCGTTTATTGACCCTTTCTTCTTCCCCGATTAATTCCTCGGTGACAAAAGCATCGAAAACGCGACCGCGCCAAAATCCCCCGTAGGGAAGACGACGATAGGTATTATTGCGAACACTGGCCCAGTAAACCGGACCCCAGAGCCAATATAAACCGGCGATAATGTCGAATATCAGTTTAATTGTTAAACCACCGGGGCCGAATAAATTACCGATTAACCAAGCTGCGGTGAGAGCGATGATAGAAATGAATAAACGGCGCAGAAAATCAGACCATTTACCCCAATAGTGAGCGTACTGGGGGCCGGTGGCGATAATCGGGACAATTTGCTCGATCGATTGACGGGTAAGGGGAACCAACATTATCAGTTATCGGTTATTCGTGAACGGGTAGGCTCTAGGAGAGGACGTTTACCTTTCATTTAGGCTCGCTATATCAGTTATGACAGCGTTTCTCATAACTAGATGAAGTGTAACCTAATTTGGTATCGACCACCGACTTCGCAAAAGGAAAACTTTGTACCTCATCACTAAGATAAATGCTATAGTTTTGGGGAATTGTCTATCTGTTGGTCGCCATTCATTCCATCGCTAAAAGCTCAGGACTTCTGGCGAAATTTCAGCTAAAAGTTAAATCCCGCAAGAAGTCCGATGAAACAATCTATAATAAAATCAATGCTGTTTTGTTTTCAAAGACTGCCACCATGACTTCTTCCCCGGTTAAATACTTAAATTCTCAGGCTGTAACCACTCAACATTTACCCCCGTTAGAAAATGGGGATCGCTTAATTCGTACCGAATTCGAGCGCCGTTATCAAGCTATGCCAGGATTAAAAAAAGCCGAACTGATCGAAGGAGTTGTATATATGGCATCCCCATTAAGGTTTAAATTTCATGCTGAACCCCACGGACGTTTAATCACTTGGTTGGGAGTTTATCAAGCTGCTACCCCCCAAGTACAAATGGGTATTGAGCCAACAGTTCGCTTGGATATCGACAACGAACTACAGCCGGATGGGGTGTTATTAATTAGTCAAGAAAGCGGGGGAAAATCAACCCTAACTGTAGAGGGATACCTAGAAGGAGCGCCGGAATTAGTGGTAGAAATTGCCGCTAGTAGTGCCGCCATAGATTTAGGGGATAAAAAACGTGCTTATCGGCGCAGTGGCATTCAAGAATACCTTATTTGGCAGGTATTTGATCAAAAAATTGATTGGTTTAGTTTAGAAAATGGCGATTATATTTCTTTGTTAGCCAACCAAGAAGGGGTGATTTGCTCTCTAGTATTTCCGGGGTTGTGGTTAGATATTTCAGCCATGCTCAACGGCAATATGTCACGGGTGTTAGACATCTTAAAAGCTGGAATTAACTCGGTAGAACATCAAGAATTTATCCAAAAGTTAACCGCAGCGCAGTCGGGGGAAGCCAAATGAAACCTCCAGCTATTCTCATTTTAGGAGAAACCAGCCTCCCCGTTGCTCGTCAAGTGCAAATGGCCCTACCGGAAGCAGTGGTTTATGGGTTAATAGATCGTACCCATTCGGCTGATTTTACCTATACTAATTTTGGCGAAACGGTGCGAGAATTTTTCCAGACGGGAACGCCAATTATTGGTATTTGTGCGGCGGGTATTTTAATTCGCACTTTAGCACCTTTATTAACTAATAAATGGCAAGAACCGCCTGTATTAGCAATCGCAGAAGATGGCAGCGCCGTAGTGCCTTTGTTGGGGGGTTTACAAGGGGTTAATGATCTCGCTCGTCAAATTGCCTCGGTTTTGCAAATTTCCCCCGCAATTACTACCACTGGTGATATTAGATTTAAAACGACTTTATTATCGCCACCCCCGGGTTATCAGTTAGTTAATCCCGATGATGCTAAGAAGTTTTTGTCCGATTTATTGGCGGGTGAAAAAGTAAAATTAATCGGTGAAGCGGACTGGTTAAAAAATAGTAATTTACCAATTTCATCAGCAGCAAAATTGAGCATTGAGATTATAGATAAAAATAACTTAAACTTGGCAAAACCTAGCAGTAACTGTTTAGTTTATCTCTGTGAAGAAAGCCAGCAAATTAAGGAAAAATCTGGTTTGTCCCCGGGGGATTTCGATCAAGAAAGTCAAGGTAAATTAGCCATAGTCGGAACTGGACCGGGTGCGCTAAATTGGATGTCGCCGGAAGTTCGAGAAGTGTTGGAAAAAGCCACGGATTGGGTGGGTTATAAAACCTATTTGGATTTGGTAGAATTCCTGAAAAAACCAGAAATTGTCCGCCATGAATCGGATAATCGGGTGGAACTCGATCGCGCAGAAATAGCCCTAGATTTAGCGGCTAAGGGGCGATCAGTTGTCTTAGTTTCTTCCGGAGATCCCGGAATTTATGCCATGGCCGCGGCCGTGTTTGAGGTATTAGAAAAAAAAGCAAAACCGGCATGGCAGCAGGTGGCCATTCAGGTCTGTCCGGGGATTTCGGCCATGCAAGCGGCGGCTGCTAGGGTTGGCGCACCTTTAGGCCATGATTTTTGTGCGATTTCCCTATCGGATATTCTCAAATCTTGGCAAGTGATTTCTCAGCGTATTGAGTTAGCGGCCCGGGCAGATTTAGCGATCGCATTTTATAATCCTGTGTCTCAAGAGCGCACTTGGCAATTGGAGAAGGCAAAAGAGATTTTATTACAATGGCGATCGCCGCAAACTCCTGTGGTACTAGCGCGTAATTTAGGGCGAAAAGGGGAAACAGTGACGGTGAAATTCCTAGAGGATATGACTATTAAAGATGCGGATATGCGGACTATAATTTTGGTCGGATCGAGTAAAACTCGCCTTATTGGGCAAGGTAAAACAAAACAATGGGTTTATACTCCACGTCACTATTAAAAGGATTAATGATACTCAATCCCCCCGGCTACGATCGAATTATCTTAATCTGTAAGGTAAGTTGCCAAAAAGGAGACAATTGTGCGACGGGGAAGACATAAAATTTTTATCGGGATGGCCCCTGGAGTCGGGAAAACCTACAAAATGCTGGAGGAGGGACATAGCCTCAGAAAGCAGGGAACCGACGTGGTGATTGGACTTCTCGAAACCCACGGCAGAAAAGAGACCGCCGAAAAAGCCGAGGGATTGGAAATCGTACCAAGAAAAATCCTAGAGAAAGAGGGATTCACTCTCTCGGAAATGGATACGGAAGCGATTATCGCCCGCTCGCCGCAGCTGTGTCTGATTGATGAATTGGCCCACACGAATGTACCCGGTTCGGAGCGAGAGAAACGCTTTCAGGACGTAGAGATAATTTTGTCCCAGGGAATCGATGTTTACTCTACCGTGAATATCCAGCATATCGAGAGTTTAAACGATCTGGTTGCTAGGATCACCGGGGTGGTGGTGCGGGAGAGAATACCCGATCGAATTTTGGAGGAAGCTGATGAAGTGATTGTGGTAGATGTCACCGCCGAAACCCTAGAGGAAAGATTATTAGCAGGAAAAATCTACGCTCCGGAAAAGATCCAACCATCTTTAAATAATTTCTTTCAACGGCGTAATTTAATCGCCCTACGGGAACTCGCCCTGCGCGAAGTGGCCGATACAGTAGAAGAAGAAGCGAGTAATTCGACATTTATCGGTCAATCCTGTCCCGTTCACGAACGGGTATTAGTTTGTGTTTCCACCTATCCCAACTCTTTACGATTATTACGTCGAGGAGCGCGGGTAGCAGGGTATATGAACGCGGAATTTTTCGTGATTTTCGTCGATAACCCCGATCGCTTTCTCACCAGAGAGGAGGCTTTACATATCGAAACCTGCGAACGTTTATGTGGGGAATTCGAGGGGAAATTCTTACGGGTTAAAAGCTATCAGGTGGCTGAAGCGATCGCAGAGGTAGCCGAGCGGGAACGAATCACCCAGATTGTAATTGGGGAGAGCCGTCAATCGCGCTGGAAGCATTTCATCAAAGGTTCTTTCACCCAAAAACTTATGCGCCTGATCTGGCAGAAAAATATCGATCTTCACATCATCGCCACTGATCCAAAAGTACCAGTTAAAGACGCGCGAGGCAAGGGGGTGAAAAGATAACCACCGCTCTGCTATTTACCAGCGAAGTGGTGAAAGAATTTTCCTTCTAAGTATCTAAGCAAAATTAATTACACATCTAAGCCACTACTCCGTGAGACTTCTGCTGATGTGAGCAAACAGAGAACTGAAAACTCAAATCCGATCCCTAATAGCTGTCTCCCGTCTCGGAGTCTCCTGTCTCGGAGTCTCCTGTCTCGACTAGGAAATTAATTTGGCACGACTACTTACTAACAACAGGTTTCAAGATTTTAAGTCCCACTACTTATAAGCTGTTGACTATCTAAATTATTGGTTAAGACTGTCTATGATCGGTGAGAAGGAGGCTGGGTCGAGGCAGTTCGATCATTTGTACTAAACTTTTCAGGACGCGGTTTAAATATAGTACAGTTTATCTATAGGAGGATTTCGGCAAAACATGAAAATTATCGCCTACACCTATACTAACCCCCTGATCGATAGTCCTCCCGATGCCTCGATTTGGGACTATTCTCCCGAACAAGTGTATCAAGATTTTGGCGATCGCTCACAGCGGCAGCAACTACTCTGCGATTGTCAAGGGACTCCCCCCCGACTGCTGATCCTGCATCGCCTAGCAGAATTAGGAGACAATGGCACGGAAGTTAGCAAAATTTTACAATCCTTAGAAGCCCTCGACATAGATATAATTGCCCTGGAAGACCCAGATTATAAGCTGAATTTTGCCAAGATTCTGCAAGAAATATCAAAAAACGAACTAAGTAATCGTTTAAAAGCAGGTCACGCTCGCAATCGTCTGCAAGCTTTACCTCCCCCCGGAAAAGCACCCTACGGTTATCGTCGTGGCAAGGAGCGTTATATACTCGATCGCAGTACCGCGCCAGTAGTCAAAGACTTTTTTGATCGCTTTTTGATTTCCGCTTCCCTGCGTTCCACGGTGCGCTATCTAGAAAAACGCTACGGTAAAAAGATATCGGTAGCTACTGCCCATAAATGGCTAACCAATCCCGTTTATCGCGGCGATTTGTGCTATCTCGGTCAAGATATTATCCCCGATACCCACACCCCGATTATCTCCCGGGAAGAAGCGGCCCAGATCGATCGCATCCTGAGAAATAATCGCAAATTACCCCCCCGCAGTGCCAGCGCCCCGCGTTCCTTAGCGGGTTTAGTCGTCTGTAGTCAATGTCAATCGGGGATGACGATTACCAAAGTGACGGCGCGAGGAAAGGGTCTAGAATACCTCTATTTGCGACCTTTGCAATGTCCCCGGACAAAAAAATGTTCGGCGATCGCTTATGAGAAAATTCTCGATAGCACAATCGAGCGCATTTGTCAAGACCTACCACCGACGATCGCTCAGATATCTTTACCGGATTTAGAGGGGATCAAACGGGGAATGAGCGAGGAAATAGGGCAAAAAAACGATATTTTGTCGCAATTGCCCTCCCTAGAAGCGGCGGGAATTTTAGATCAAGAAACGGCTAATCTACGGGCCTATAAACTGAAAAACGAGATCGCGCAGATTCAAGGACGTTTAGACCAATTACCCCCCGATAACCTGACTATTATCGCTCGTGCCGTTGCTTTTCCGCAATTTTGGCGAGATTTATCGGAAATAGAGCGCCGTTTTTATTTTCGTGAGTTTATCCGTCGCATCGAAATCGAGAGGGAAACGGCTAATAATTGGCATTTACGTTTAATCTTCGTTTTTTAAGAGTCTGGGACAATCTTAAAGTTAGCTAAAAATTGAGGAATGTTTGAGCGATCAATGCTAAGAAAAAGGCAAACAGCGATCGATCTCAACTATGAGCAATAACAAAAGATTAACTAGGTATAAAAAAGGGCGAAAATCCTCCCAGACAAAACCCCACCTTTACGATTATCACTATAATCAACCCGGGACGATGCCGGGGTTAATCACCATCGATGAAAATGCCGTTGCTACCGAGATATTTTTAGTTAATTATAACTCCCAACAAGCCACTAGAGTTAATAATCTTTTACCTCAAGACTGTCTTAAATATTTATCCAATGATTCCATCTCTTGGATTGATATCGTCGGTTTGGGTAATGAAGATAAACTGCAAGAGTTGGGGGAAATTTTTCATTTGCATCCCTTAACCCTTGAGGATATAGTCAGTATTCCCCAAAGACCAAAAGTAGAAGAATGCGATAATTATCTTTTAATTATAGTGCCAATGGCCATCCTGACCGATCATCAGGGTTTTTTGTTAGAACAAATCAGTTTAATAGTCGGGAAGAATTATGTTTTAACCGTGCAGGAAGAAGGACAATACGATTCTTTGGAAGGAGTTAGGGAAAGAATCCGTTTAAATAAAGGTTCCATCCGGCAGCAAAAATCGGGTTATTTAGCCTACTCGATTTGGGATGCAATTATTGACGGTTATTTTCCTGTTTTAGAGTCCTACGGAGAAAGAATCGAGGAGTTAGAAAACGAAATTTTAGCTAGTCCCACGGAACAAATTTTATCAAAAATTTACCAACTGCGTCAGGAATTACTCTCCCTGCGACGAGCAATTTGGCCGCAAAGGGACACCCTCAATGCGCTTTTACGCGATGAGTATATTGTCATCGATACAACCATTAAACCCTATCTAAGAGACTGTTATGACCATGTAGTACAAATCCTCGATGTTATCGAAAATTACCGGGAATTTGCCAACGGTTTAATGGATTTTTACCTGTCTTCCGTGAGTAATAAAATGAACGAGATTATGAAAACTTTAACGGTAATCTCGACGATTTTTATCCCGCTCACCTTCATTGTCGGTATTTATGGCATGAACTTTGATACTGATAAATCCCCCTATAATATGCCCGAATTAGAATGGTATTGGGGCTATGTGTTCGTCTGGGTGTTGATGCTAACCGTTGCTTTCAGTTTAATCATTTTCTTTTGGCGACGCGGCTGGTTTAAGAACCTATCGACAGGGAAGAAAAGATAAACTGTTAAGCAGATTAGGCGGATTCTATGGCATTGCTGGCATCTAGCAAGAGAAAATGGCTATTGCAGAGAAATCAATAATTTAGTGTCTGCGGTATTTTTTAACACTTTCAGTTGATGGCTTCTAATTTTGTCCAACCAACTATAGTGCTGGTTACGACATTGATAGACGATATCGATGTCACCAATCTCTGACTTAATCTGAGCCAAGTAGTTTTCTAGTTCGCTAATTTTCATAACCTATCTCGCTTGCGCTGAAGGACATCAACCCTAAACCAAGAATTATCCCTAAAGGATAGGGGTGACTACAGTTACTATTATAGGCCGATCATAATTCTTAAAAAAGTTCTGATCTAACAAAATTGGCTAATGTCAGGGTTAGATGATAAGCTGCCTGCGAATTTAAATTGCTTGTTGATATGAGGCACTCTCGCACTCTTGGAAAAGGCAACAGTAAAAGGATTGGGGAGAGAGATGGCTCTCTTGGATTTGGTGGGTAAAATGTATTCTAAGATACAGCCCTGCTGGCGCGGGAGTGGAAGAAACCACTCCAGACACAGAGGACACAAAGATCGATCATAATGTAAGTTAAACTTATCACACAGAACCTAGAAGAGCCACCAGCTTCGATAATTAATTCGGATAAGTAGTCGTGCAAAATTAATTTCCTAGTGAAGATAGGCAAGAGGCAAGAGGCAAGAGGCAAGAGCGGGGTTAGATATGTGTAATTAATTTTGCTTAGGTACTTATTAGAACTCTTGCAAATTAATTATATGTTATGATTATAGGCTAACTAATTTTTTGGGAAAATTAGTTAATAGGTACATTTGTCATAAATAAAAACCTGAAGTTTTACTTTTAACTCAAAACTCTTGAGATATGCTTTAATTTGGTTATCAAAACCTCTTTATTTAAGCGGCACAAACTATCTCAATTTTTATAATTGAGAATAATTATGGCTCTTCTGAGTTTGGTATGCTTCTCGGCGGTTTATCAGGAGCTTAAAGGATTGAAACACCTTCCAGATAAGTCTTTTGTGTTTTTTTCCAGAGCTAAATTGAATTAATCCTTTGCCGGATAGGGTTTCCAGCTAATCAGATAAACCTTTCAGCTTCTACAAACAGTTCACTGACGACCTGGAATTTAAGGCCCTGCTCCTCGGTTTTCTCTTGAATCGATTCCTGCAGCGATCGAATACTTCCGAAGCTAAGACAGACTCAGTTTAACATTCGATCGAACTTTGCCGCCGATCCCTGACCAATGACAGGGTAAGAACGGGGGTCTTCCCCCGACATTTGAGATAAAATCGATCTAGTTAAAAATTTAATTCCGAAACTATGTTCGACGCACTGGCCGACCGCTTAGAAGACGCATGGAAAAAATTACGAGGTCAAGATAAAATCTCCTCGGCCAATATACAAGAAACCCTCAAAGAAGTCCGGCGGGCTTTATTAGAAGCAGATGTTAACCTACAGGTAGTCAAGGGATTTATTGCTGAGGTCGAGAAACAAGCCCTCGGCGCTGAAGTGATTTCCGGAGTCAATCCCGGTCAGCAATTTATCAAAATTGTCTATGATGAATTAGTTAAAATTATGGGGGAAAGTAACGTTCCCCTAGCTCAGGCCGATAAACCCCCCACCGTAATTTTAATGGCCGGGTTGCAAGGGACAGGAAAAACCACCGCCACCGCCAAATTAGCCCTATATCTCCGCAAACAGTCCAAAAGCTGCCTGATGGTGGCTACCGATGTTTACCGTCCGGCGGCCATTGACCAATTAATCACCCTCGGTAAACAGATAAATGTTCCCGTCTTCGAGATGGGTTCTCAGGCTAATCCCGTCGATATCGCCCGTCAAGGTGTGGAAAAAGCCAAAGAATTGGGCGTAGATACGGTTATCATCGACACCGCCGGTCGTTTGCAAATAGACACCCAGATGATGGGCGAACTAGCACAAATCAAGAAAATTGTCAAGCCCGACGACACTTTATTGGTGGTGGATGCGATGACCGGTCAGGAAGCGGCCAATCTTACCAACACTTTTCACCAACAAATCGGCATCACGGGGGCAATTCTCACCAAACTTGACGGCGATACTCGCGGTGGGGCGGCCCTATCAGTGCGGCAAATATCGGGACAACCGATTAAATTTGTTGGGGTTGGCGAAAAAGTAGAAGCTTTAGAGCCATTTTATCCCGATCGCCTTGCCAGTCGCATCCTCAATATGGGGGATGTCCTGACGCTAGTGGAAAAAGCTCAGGAACAGTTAGACCTAGAAGACGCGGCCAAAATGCAGGCCAAGATTTTAGAGGCTAAGTTTGATTTTAATGACTTCCTCAAACAGATGCGGCTGTTAAAAAATATGGGTTCCCTGGGGGGAGTCTTAAAGTTAATCCCCGGTCTAGGCAAACTGAGCGGGACAGACATCGAAAAGGGCGAAAAAGAGTTAAAACGCACGGAAGCGATGATTAATTCCATGACCACGGAGGAACGCGCTAACCCCGATTTATTGGCTAAGTCTCCTAATCGTCGTCGTCGCATTGCCAAAGGTTCGGGACATCCGGAAACAGAAGTTAACAAACTAATTACTAATTTCACCAGAATGCGATCGATGATGCAACAGATGGGACGGGGACAAATGCCCGGGATGCCCGGGATGGGTGGCGGAATGTTTGGGGGTGGCAATCAACCGGGGTTCCGAGGTCAGGGTGGCAGCCCGAAAAAACCGAAGAAAATCAAGAAAAAGAAAGGTTTTGGCGATTTATAGAGGCTAAAAATGTTGAAATCCAGAGCTTAAACTTAGGTTTCTACCGTCGGCTAATTTTATCTCTTTCCCCGGGACAATTTGACCGATTATCGCCCCCTCTTCCCCCACTTTCTCGAGCAATTCTCTGGCACTGTCCGGGGGCAAACACAAAACTAACTCAAAGTCTTCACCGCCGTATAAAGCCCATTCTAGAGCTTTTTCGGCTCCTACATATTCTTTCAGGGTTGGATGCAGGGGAATCCTCTCGATTTCGGCACCAACCCCACTACAGCGACAAATTTGGATGATAGCATCTGCTAACCCGTCACTGCTATCCATGCCCGCGATGGGAAATTGCTTGACAATTTTTTGTAAATGTGGTATGCAATCGAGTCTCGGTCGCGGCCGTTGATGAGCTTGGATTAATCGCTTTTTTTGGGAGGAATTTAAATTACTCCCGGTTTCAGGGTGCAAGAGTAACTCTAATCCAGCCCGCGATAAACCGTGATAACCAGTAATAACGATACTATCGCCAACTTTTGCGTTAAAACGTCTAATTTCTTCATTTTTTGCCACTTGTCCCAGGGCAGTGATGCTGATGTTAATCTCCGTGGCCCGACAGACATCGCCACCAACGATCGCCGTCTGATATACTTGCAGACAAGAGCTAAGACCCCGATAGAGTCCTTCTAGCCAATCGATGGCTAGATTGGGAGTTAAAGCCAATCCTACCGTAATTCCCAGGGGTTCTGCCCCCATAGCCGCTAAATCGGATAAATTAGCCGCCGCCGCTCGCCAGCCCACATCTTCCGGAGAGGTGGTAATATCGCTAAAGTGGACGTTATTAACTAAAACATCAGTGGTGACGACGAGAGAGTAACCCTCTTTCAGGGATAAAATCGCCCCATCATCACCGATAATCTCCGCAGGACAATATTTTTGCAGAATCGGTAGCAATCCCTGTTCACCCAAATCTTTAACGGTTAAATTCATAATTTCTGGGAATTGAACGATGCAGCTTCTAAAAAGTCTTTAGTTAAGGTTTGCGGCAAAAAGTTTTTCGTGGGGGTAGGGTGTGGGGTGTGGGGTGTGGGGTGTAGGGTTTTATCCATTTTCAGGTGGTCAATTACCTAATTTTCAGGGAAAAAGTCCCTAAAATTTCCCCCCAATTACTCCAATGGTCGGCACTTTTTGAGGGAAAAAAAGTCTAAAAGCGTTATCCAACAAGGTTTTTAGATTTATTCAGCAAACCCTAGTTAAGAGGATTGGCGCTGATTTTTTCGTAGGCGCGATCGATAATTCCCCGACCGCGCAGAAAGCCGGTATTAGCCCCCGGACAAAGATAAGAGAGGGTTTCCGGACTAAAACGGTCTAAAATAGCCCTTTGCGATCGCAATTGCCGCAGCCAGTGGAAAGTTTTCGCGGTCTGTAGGGGTTGCGGTTGACCCTTGGTGTCGGGGAGAAGATGACGACCGGTAAATAAAACCCCCCCATGACGCTGCCAGTAGAGACAGGAGGAGCCGGGAGAATGGCCAGGAGTCCAAAAACCGCTACAAGTGGGAGATAACTGGATTTGCTGCTGAAAAACGGTAATTTGACGGTGAGGAAGCAGATAGGCTTCCTGTTCCTGTAGAATAATCTCACAATTAAGTAAACTTTGCAGAGAATCGCTCTGCTTACCCTGACCCCCGCGATGGGTAAAAAATAAGTAACGGACGCCTTTTTCTCGGAGAAAATCCCGCTCGCTCTCGTCACAGCCAGGACAATCCACCAGAATATTGCCAGTATTTTCTACAATAAGATAAGAGGTTCCCCCTAGGGTTTCCCGATTAGGCGAGAAAGCGTATAAACCTTCTAGAATTAATCGAGGGGGTTTTGTGGTTTTGCTAACCTCTAAAGGAGACGATTCGGTTTCCGATCGCATGGTTTGCCTATCCAAATCACAATCAATGCGGTTTACAATTTAGCACGATCGATGACCGGGCGGGCTGAAATTAGCCGCTTTTTATTCAAGAGAAAAGAGCCGATATGGAAATGTGGTTGTTATTAGGGATTCTTGGTGGTTTCACTTATTTTATGGTCAAGCGTAGCGTGGCCAAAATCACGACAACACCAGTTTGGTTAATTTGGTTAGTCCTGATGACTCCGGCTCTAATTTGGACCGGCTGGACGTTAATCTATGGACAGGATACCCCCATGCCGGCATTTTTGCTGATCGGCCCCTTTGTGATCTGCCCTTTTTTGTACTGGTGGTTAGTACAAAAGGGTCGGGTTACTCCCCAAGAAAGCTCCCCATCACCGCTAGAAAAAGCGAATTTAGTCCTAGAAAATATTGATAATCCTGCACCTAAAAATGATTTAAAACCGATCACTGCTGAAGAGGAAAAATCCCTACGAGATTGTTTTCCTTGGGGTATTTATTATCTGCAAAATATCGATTATCGTCCCCAAGCAATTCTCTGTCGGGGGAAATTGCGAGCAGTTCCCGAAGAAGCTTATCAAGTGATTAAAAGCAATGTGGAAAAGGTTTTTGGTGATCGCTTTTTATTGCTTTTCCAAGAAAGTTTTCAGGGACAACCTTTTTTCGCTCTTGTGGCTAATCCCTGGCAGCAAAAAACAGAAACCATAGAAACTGAAAAAGTTACTCGCCCCCTTCTTGCCCTGGGTTTATTGTTATTAACTATCTTAACTACCACAGTCATCGGTGCGGGATTAAGTGGCATTACCGCCCAACAATTAGAAAATAATTCTAGTTTATTATTGCAAGGTTTACCCTACAGTTTGGGCTTAATTGCTATTTTAGGACTGCACGAATTCAGTCATTATTTTACAGCAGTTAAATATAAAATTAAAACTACTTTGCCCTATTTTATCCCCATTCCTTTCTTCCTCGGCACCTTCGGGGCTTTTATTCAAATGCGATCCCCTGTACCCACCCGCAAAGCTTTATTTGATGTGGCGGTGGCCGGTCCTTTGGGGGGTATAATTATCGCTATTCCTCTACTATTTTGGGGATTGTCCCTCTCGGAAATAGTTCCCCTAACTAATCAAAGCAGTTTATTAAATTTTCAGGCCTTAAATCCGCAGTTTTCTTTTTTCTTGTCTATCGTAGCTAAACTAGCTCTCGGCAGTAATTTAATCGCAGGAAAAGCCATCCATTTACATCCTTTAGCGGTAGCTGGTTATGTGGGAATTATCGTTACAGCCCTAAATTTAATGCCCGTTGGTCAATTGGATGGTGGTCATATTGTTCACGCCATGTATGGGCAGAAAACCGCCATAATTATCGGTCAATTAACTCGATTATTCATGTTTATTTTAGCCCTAGTGCAGCCAGATTTTTTACTCTGGGCGATTATTCTCTTATTAATGCCAGTCAGCGATCAACCAGCTTTAAATGATGTCACCGAATTGGATAATAAACGAGATTTATTAGGTTTATTTTCCCTGGCTTTGTTATTAAGTATTTTGCTACCCCTTCCCGAAGCGGTGGCCCGTTGGTGGGGTATGTAAGCGACCGCATCAATCAACCTGAGTTCTGGGAAAATTATCGGTCAGTTAGGGAATAAAATCCCCATCTCCTACGTCAATGTGAGTTCGATGATCCTCACCCTCGATCACTTTAATCCACAAAGCTGAAGGTTGACAACCGCTCACCGATCACTGTTATATGGTTCTCAAGGCTAATTCTCAGAGAAAAAAGCGAGTTTCTCCGCAAGGGAAGTTAGGCAAATTTAGGTTAAAATTGCTGGCTATTCCGCTAATTTTGGCGGGTTTAGGCTGGTTGTACCTCGATTTACGTCAGCAGTGGCTAAAACCGGAAGCGATTTTTGTTTTGGGAGGTCATGCCGATCGAGAACGTTTTGCGGCAAAATTAGCTAAGGAATATCCCGATCTACCGATTTGGGTGTCTTCCGGTAGTCCGCGACGATATGTGAGAAAGATTTTTAAAAAAGCGGGAATTTCTCCAGAACGTCTCCATCTCGATTACAATGCGCGAGATACTGTCACTAACTTTACTAGCCTAGCCGATCAACTGAAAGCCCAAGGTATTGATAGTGTCTATCTAGTCACTTCTGATAATCACATGAGAAGGGCGCGATTAGTGGGAGAAATTGTTTTTGGTAGTCGCGGAATTATGATTAAACCGGTGACTGTTCCCTCCCAATCACCCCCCGAACCCCTAGAAAAGTCGCTCAGAGACGGTTTTAGGGCAATATTATGGATAATAACCGGTTCTACTGGGGAATTTTGGCTAGAATCCGATTCTAGTTCCCATCTCCGATCAAAATAAAATTATCTTGACAAAATTAACCACTTTATGTTAAGCAAAAACACCATTTTCGCCATCTTATTAATTTTTGTGCCGCTATCGATCGCCGGTTCCCTGTTACACTGGGGCGGAACGGTAGTTTTTATCACCGCTTGTCTAGCCATTATCCCCCTAGCAGCCTACATGGGGGAAGCCACGGAAGCGATTGCGGTGGTGGTTGGGCCAAATATTGGCGGTTTGATGAATGCCACCTTTGGCAATGCCACAGAATTAATTCTCGCCTATGTCGCTTTGCGGGAAGGTTTTATCGATGTGGTAAAAGCGACGATTACTGGCTCAATTATCGGTAATTTACTCTTAGTTATGGGATTATCGATGTTTTTAGGCGGTTTACGCTTCAAAGAACAGGAATTTCAACCGATAACCGCTCGTTTAAATGCTTCAGCTATGAATTTAGCGGTGGTGGCGCTCCTTTTACCCACTGCCGTGCAATTTACCTCCACGGGAGTCGGGGAAGCAGTGCTGCAGCGTCTATCCGTGGCCGTGGCAGCGGTGTTAATTTTCGTCTATGGTTTAAGTCTCCTATTTTCCATGAAAACCCACACCTATCTCTATGATGTCGGGGTTGCTGGTATTGAGGAGGAAAGCACTGGAGAAAGCACCGCAAGGCCGAAAATCTGGTTTTGGTCTTTGATTTTATTGATCGTTACTATCGCCGTGGCCGTAGAATCGGAGTTATTGGTGGCATCCCTAGAGGAGGCTACGGAACAGCTAGGTTTAACGGCGCTGTTTACCGGGGTGATTCTTTTGCCTATTATCGGTAATGCGGCCGAACACGCTACGGCTGTCACCGTCGCCCTTAAGAATAAAATGGATCTATCGGTATCTGTGGCCGTCGGTTCCAGTATGCAGATCGCCCTGTTTGTGGCTCCGGTTTTGGTTATCATGGGTTATATTATCGGTCAGCCCATGGATTTAAATTTTAATCCCTTTGAGTTAGTGGCAGTGGCTGTAGCGGTGTGGTTGGCTAATTCGATTAGTAGTGATGGGCGATCGAATTGGTTAGAAGGAATGTTACTCTTAGCTACCTATGCTATCCTGGCCTTGGCTTTCTTTTTCCATCCTCTCACCGCTTAGAGTTATCCCTTGCAGATATATAGACAATGACGGACGCTTTGGCTTAAGGGAGTGGTAAAACTGGCAATTTCGAGGATTTTACCGCCAGCTTTCCCTAGATTCTCCTCTAAACTCAAACTATCCTGCGCGGACCACTGACCACGATAGAGAATAGCGATTCCGGTCTTTTTCAGGAAAGGCAAAGCATAGTTAACACAGATATCCACATTACCTACCGCTCGCAAACAGACGATATCATAAGCACAGTTATGTTTAAGGTTTTTCCCGACGATTTCCGCCCGACCTAAACGAGTTTTCGTGTTATTTAACTCTAATTTGTCAATAACTTCTTCAAGAAAATTAATCTTTTTTTGGGTGGAATCTAAGAGAGTCACCGACCAATGGGAATATGCGATCGCAATTGGCAGCCCCGGAAACCCGGCCCCGGTCCCCAAATCGATGACTGATAGGGATTTTGTCAATAGATCTGGCTGGGATTTTTGTAACCAAGCTAAACCCGATAAAGAATCCCAAAGATGTTTTTCCCAAAACTCCTCTGGTTGGGTAATTCGGGTGAGATTAAAACGTTGATTACCCTCTAAAATCAACTCATAAAGTTGTTGAAATCGCGCTTGTCTGGCTCCATCGGGTTGCCATTCTAGGGTTTCTTGCCAAAGGTCAAATAATTCAGGAAGGATCATTAATTCAGTTATCAGTTATCAGTTATCAGTACAATTTAAGCCAATCCTTTCTCAGCCAACCATTGAGGATTATATAAACGAGATTGATAACGGGATCCACCATCACAAAGAACAGTAACGATGGTGTGGCCTGGTCCCATTTGTTTAGCTAAAGCCACGGCAGCAGCCACATTAATACCCACAGAACCCCCCATAAATAAACCATCTTTTTGTAATAGTTGATAAACAACTTTAATGGCAGTGGGATCATCAATTTGAATGGCATCATCTATGGGTGCGCCTTCCATATTAGCCGTAATACGACTATTACCAATCCCTTCCGTAATTGAACTACCTTCCAGGGTAATTGTCCCGGTTTTCACATAACTATATAAACCGCTACCCATCGGATCCGCCACCACACAACGCACCTGCGGATTTTGGTCTTTTAAAAACATCGCCACCCCCGCATAGGTTCCCCCGGTTCCCGTGGCAGCCACCCAAGCATCAATTTTACCGTCGGTTTGTTCCCAGATTTCCCGGCCAGTGGTTTCGTAGTGAGCGCGACGATTAGCCAGATTATCGAATTGATTAGCCCAGATAGCATTTTCCATCTCACTGGCCAATCTCCCCGATAATTTAACGTAATTATTGGCATCTCGGTAGGGAACGGCGGGAACAGTACGCACTTCTGCACCCAATGTTCTCAATAGGTCGATTTTCTCTTGGGATTGGGTATCGGGAATGATAATCAGGCATTTATAACCTTTAGCATTGCAGATATGGGCCAAACCGATGCCAGTATTGCCGGCGGTTCCTTCGACAACGGTCCCCCCCGGTTGGAGAGTACCGGCTTTTTCCGCTTCTTGAATAATATATAAAGCGGCCCGATCCTTGACCGAACCACCGGGGTTAAGAAATTCGGCCTTACCGAGAATCTCGCAGCCAGTTTCCTCGCTAAAACTATTGAGACGAATTAGGGGAGTATTACCCACCGCATCGACGAAACCATGTTTAATATCCATAATCTGTTATTTTTCGTGCTGTTCCTAGGCTGAGACGATTTTTTGTACCAAGGGATGACGCACCACATCGGCCCGCGATAGGTAAGAAAAAGCGATCCCTTCTACTGATTTTAGGATTTTTTGAGCGGCAATTAACCCCGATTCCTGTGGTTGCGTTAAATCGGTTTGGGTGATATCTCCAGTTACTACCATGCGTGAACCGAATCCCAAGGGAGTTAAGATCATTAATGCGATCGCAATTTCTCCACTGGGGAATTGAATCGTTGGCCAAGTTCTACCACTTTAGCAAAATTGTTGTCTTTGCTGAAAATATTGATTAAATTGGAAGTTTTTAGCTGTTATTAGTTACTTAACCTAATATAGTGGTGGCATTCTGTAAGGAGTCCCACCGTGACTAACAATTCCATCGAGCCTTTGAATATTGGCAATACGATTAATACTGCCTTCCGTCTTTATCGTGATCGCTTCCCAACTTATGTATTCTTTGCTGTCCGCGCCTGTTTGTGGTCGCTTCTTCCCTTAGTTTTGCAATTAATTCTCAGTCAATTACTTTATCAAACAATTACCCCCGAACAAGGCAGCGATATCGGTTTACGTTTATTTCTTTTCCCAGTACAAATTTTCTCGGCCGCTAAGTATCTTTTCAATAGTGCGGTTATCTCACGATTAGCTTTTCAAGACATCATTTATCAGCCAGAAACTGCCGGACAAGCGGAAAAAAAAGTTAAGCCAAAAATGTGGCGCTTGTGGTGGATGCAGGTTTTGATCGGTTTGTTGGGAGCGGCAATAATCTTGCCGATAACGCTGTCTCTGATGCTAGTCAGTTTTATCCCCATCCTTGGTGTATTGCTTATTTTACTGGCTTCTTTCTGTCTTCCTTTTTTCTTCCTTTGGTTATCTGCTCGCATTTGCATTGCCGAATTGCCCTTAGTAATTGAAGATAATTTAGGCAGTTGGCAAGCAATCAAGAGAGGTTGGCATTTAACTAAAAACTCGGCTTGGAGAATTGTGGGAGTGATATTTATTGCCAGTTTATTAATTATTCCAGTTTATCTTCTGTCAGTAGCTTTGGCTTCAATTCCCTTTTGGTTCAATTCTTCGGAGGACTGGCAAACGCTCACGGAAAATCCTCTTTTTTTCCAACAAATGGCGATGTTTTCCTATGGTCTGATTACTGTTTTTGTACTTCTGAATATTTTATTAGTTCCTTTTTGGCAATCTCTCAACAGTGTGATCTATAATCATGTTTTAGACCAGAAAAAAAATGATGGGGGAGAATACTAATAACTGAACGGCTGTTGATGTAAGCTAAGACGCATTTAAACCGCTTATTCTTAGATTAGTTGAACTTCCCCCAATCCCTTTACTATTGCCTCTTGTCTCGTCTCAACAAGCAATTTATACCCCACAGAAAAAGGGTTTCTCCGAGAAACCCTTTTTCTACTCATACTAAATCCAGTTATTAAAAACTGATTATTTATTCCCCCTTTTGCCTCTTGCCTTTTGCCTATCCTGATATGTTACCTATACTCAACGGATTTAGTATCAAGATAATTCTCTCAATCCTTTTATAGTACATATATAGTACATCCGCTCAAAAAAAATCGAAAAAGGGTAAAAAGAGAAAAAGGGTTACAAAGTCCTCCCGAATACGCAGACTACCCGAAAACCGATAAAGTCGTTGCGGTAGTCGCGGCGGTCGTAGTCGTTGCGAAACGCGGAACGGCAGTCATCAGGAATGTGGCCCCAGGAACCGCCCCGCAGAGCTTTATATGCCTGATTTTGCTGTTTTTTGCTCTTTTTTATCTCCTCATAATTTTCGCGCCAATCATCTTGACACCACTCCCAGACATTTCCGTGCATATCATATAAACCAAAGTCGTTGGCGTAGAATTGCCCAACAGGGGTGGTTTTTGTGAGATTGTTATCATAGTTGGCTAAATCTGGGGTAAGAATTTCCCCAAAGTGGTAGGGGGGGTAGGTTTCTCCTTTGTCGAGATTTAAGGGTTTGGTTTGCGCTCGACAAGCGTACTCCCACTCAGCTTCCGTTGGTAGCCTATATTTTCTTTTACTTAATTTAGAGAGCCTTTGGCAAAATTCTACGGCATCTAACCAACTTACCATTTCAACGGGGTTTGTGCTGCCTTTAAAATGCGATGGCTCTGGGTTTAAATCTTGCTCTACTTTTAAATCTTTTCTTTGGGCAATATATAACCATTGAGCTTGGGTAATGGGGTAGATACCCATCAAGAAGTTTTTCAGGGTGACGTTGTGTTGCGGCTTTTCACTTTTATTACTACTTTCTTGTTCTGAAGAACCCATTGTAAAGGTTCCCGATGGTATTTTGACTAATTCTATTTCTAGGTCATCGGTGAGTTTTTCTCTATAGATTAAAAGACGTTTTTGGGTCTTTTGGATGATTATTGTAGGCATAAGTAGGGTTTGCTGAATAAATGTGAAATATAGACGAGGTAAGGGTTTTAGTGTTCTGTATCGGCCCGCGTCCCGTAGGGGCGAAGCATTCGGGCATAACCTATCGGTGAAACCGTAGATTTTCTATCCGAATGCTTCGCCCGTACTTTTTCAGCAAGCCCTAAGTAAGTGATTATAATTAAATTAAAAATTGATTGTAGGGTTGATTCATGAATCAACCCTACCTTGATAAGGGGGGTTTGATCCCCCCTGCCCCCCTTGATAAGGGGGGTTTGATCCCCCCTGCCC
>NZ_JAQMSY010000021.1:0-2864 GCF_028329095.1 Microcystis sp. CS-574 | reverse complement strand
GAATTAGGTTGGCTATAATTACCCAACGATTATCTTGGGATAATTTCCCCTCAAAGGGCAGCTCGAAGTTTTCTGGTGGGGTTGAGGGTAACTCGCTTTTACGGTACATTAGCACTAATTAGAGAAGATGCAAGGGTGATGTAAGGGTGATGCAAGGGTTTTAAGAGATTCTAGCAGATTTAAGTGCATTTGGGAAGCTCTCAATCAAGCTAAAAGCCCTTTCCTGTAAGGTTTTTAGATTTATTCAGCAAACCCTATATAGTTCGTTCGCTAGATAACCGACGGGGAACTGGGATTCGTTGTGTCAAATTCAGTAAAGGACAGCAAGGCTCAAGCATTCCCCGTCTGTCCTGGTACGGGGAAGGAACCTGGGAAGGGGCTACCTACCGCCATCTGGGACAGGCGATTGACCGAGGCAGAATGTTGGTCGGGTTCGCGTCCGACATTCACGGTAACGGGGAGGATGCTAACTTCAACTATCCGGGTAATCTCGAGATCCGAACGGTCAGACCAGGAGTGATTCGGGTGACTGGTGCCTGGAATGAGGAGTGGCGTTTGGCTTCCTCCGTTAACTACAACCCCCTACCCCGTCCCAAAACCTGCGGTAGCCATTTCAATCAATATCAGGTAACTGATTTGACAGGTGGGCGCAGAGGCAAAGGTCTGCGCTGTATGCTGAAAGAAGGTCCAGCCAACACAACCTGGTTCGGTAACGGGGATTGGGATGGCAACACCTATTCCCACCTGGGGACTCGCGGAAAGAACGGCTACGGGGCCGCAGATATCTGTCCACCTGAGCGAGTCCATGCCACTATTTTCGGAACCATCTGCAATAACTTCGACTACGGTTCTCTTACTTTCACCCCTACGGGCAGTGGCTTCAATGTCAACGGTGCTTGGAGCGAGAAGTGGTTATTGGTCAGGTGATTTGGCCGTGAATTTCAATAAAAAAAGGTCGGGGTGATAATGTTCGCCCCGACCTTTTTCGTCGTAATTATTTGATTAGAACTTAACCATTGATAGCAGGGGCGGTCAGAGCTACGGGAGCTTGTTCACCACTAGCCAAGTTTAAGGGAAAATGGATTCTTTAAATCCTTTTATAACCCCTATTATTCGAGTTCTTGAGGTTCAATAACCAACTTAATTCCCTGAATAATTAATTTGATTTTTTCCCGAGAAAGTCTTCCGATAGACTCTGTTAAAAGACGTTTATCAACCGTAAAAACCTGTGAAACATTAAAAACACTGGATTCAGGTAAATTCCCTTCACCCTCATTCAATAAAACATTACCAATAGCTTTTGCTCGTCTCAAATTGGTTGTTAATGGACACACAATAACCGTCCCAATTTGTGACTGATTCAGAGCATCATTTTGCACCACAACACAAGGACAAAGATAAGCAGGTTCAGAACCTTGTGGTTCTCCTAAATCAATCCAATAAATCTCACCTTGAAAAATCGTCATATTTACTCAGATAATTGGCGTTGATGATGCCGTATTCCCTCTAATATCAAAGTTTCTGATTCATCCGATCTATCACTATAAGCTTCATTCCAACTATCCATTAATACCTGTTTAGTTATTTTTTGATTATTCAATCCTAATTATTGATGTAACTTCTCCAATAACCATTGTTTATCTTCATCTCCCCTGATTCAACGCCTAAGACAACTAAAAATAAAACAGAAACAGCAAGTAGTATTTATAAAGGAATATGAGTAATCCGGTCTTGATAATCTTGGGCATCGCCTAATAAAGCAATGAGAATTAAATTCTCAATAATCTCTTTGATTGTTGCTTTAGGACGCAAGACAAAAATCTCTGGACTATGACGACTTTGTGCCAGATGATCAGCTAAATGAACAGGCATAGAAGTCCGATTATTTGTGACTAAAATAAAGTGATTTGCTTCGCACCAAATTAAAATTTCTGGGTCTAAGGTGCTTTTCGACGGAACACCAGGTTCGCCAATCATCCAAACCGTTAAATCAGAGTGACGGCGCAATAATTGCTCCCGATACAGCGGCGGTAAATTTTCATCAATTAGATACTGAATACTCATTGATATTTTCTGCTGCTATTTCCGCCTTGAATTTCCGCATTTTCTCCACAAAAGCGGGAGGGTTCAAATCCTGTTCTTGTTCTCCTTTTTGACAATGTTCTAGCCATTCTGCCAGATATTGACTAACTCGGTCTTTTTCGTGCAGGTAATAGAGAATAGTGGCATGGATTTGTTCTAGGGTAAGGGTAGGATAAATTTGCCCAATCTCTTCAGGGGTACGGGCGCGGTAAATGTATTCATATAAGATAGTTTCAATGCCAATGCGGGAGTTTTTTAAGCGAATGTCATTGGGAGTCAAAAAATTAAAGTAGTCTTCGAGTTGCATCGGTTAATACTCCTATTGATAAATTCGTACTTTTTTGTATCATCAATCAAACCAATAAATCTCTCCTTGAATATTATGATTCTAACAACAAAAAAGCACCCCCTCGCGGGAGTGCCTTTTCGTTCAGACTAGGAATTAACCATTGATAGCAGGAGCAGTCAGAGCTACAGGAGCCTGTTCACCACTAGCTAAGTCTAAGGGGAAGTTGTGAGCATTACGCTCGTGCATTACTTCCATACCGATACCAGCGCGGTTTAACACATCGGCCCAAGTACCGATTACACGACCTTGAGAATCGAGAATCGACTGGTTGAAGTTGAAACCGTTGAGGTTAAACGCCATGGTGCTAACACCCATTGCCGTAAACCAGATACCGATTACCGGCCAAGCACCTAAGAAGAAGTGCAGAGAACGGCTATTGTTGAAAGAAGCGTATTGGAAGATTAAACGTCCGAAGTAACCGTGAGCGGCAACG
>NZ_JAQMSY010000020.1:0-9968 GCF_028329095.1 Microcystis sp. CS-574 | reverse complement strand
GGTGTGGGGTGTGGGGTGTGGGGTGTGGGGTGTGGGGAGAATAGATGAAACTGTCTCCTGTCTCCTGCCTCCTGACGACTGATTTAGCCTAGCCAATTAATTGCCCCTTTAATCCAGTCTTCTGGCTGAGTATTTTTACTAAATAAAGCATCTTGACTGAGGACTGCGATAGCTCGATCGATCTCCTCCCGGCTGTATCCTAAAGCTAAAAGGGTCATCTGCACATCTTCGAGGATTTCCGCTGCCGGTAGTATTGCCGTGGTTGTCGTCGTCGCTTCTTTTAGCTGTCGCCATGCTGCCAATTTAGTTTTTAACTCTAAAGCGATTCTCTCTGCTGTTTTTAAGCCGACTCCGGGGGTTTTGCTCAAAATTTTGGTATTTCCCGTCACTATCGCCACCACAAGTTCCTCAATCCCCAAGGTATCGATTAAAGCTAGGGCTAATTGCGCCCCAACCCCATTGACGGAAAGCAGTTGACGAAACAGATCTCGCTCTGGGGCGGTGCCGAAACCGTACAATAAAGGCTGCTCCTCGCGAAGGAGTAGGTGAGTAAAAATCTGACGACTATCATTGTTATCTTTGCCGATGTCTAGGGCTAATCGCGAGGGAATTTGGATTTCGTAACCGATCTGGTTTACGTCTAAAATCAAGATCAGTCGGTTATTGGGGGTTTTGATCACCTCGATCGCTTGTCCTCGTAAATAATTAATCATTAATTTAGTTCTCCTACGAAAATAACCGAACCACAGCAATGACGGTTTTTACTCCCTAAAGGAATGCCGGAGAGATTTGCAGTTTTGTTACAATTGTTAACAGAAGTGAATGGCGTAATTGATAACCTAATCTTCTTGGCGTTAGTCCCCAACAATTGGAGAAGATACAAAATGAATGGCAACATTAGAGTCGGGAATCTCTTTGGAATTCCCTTTTATATTAATCCTTCTTGGTTCTTTGTTCTGGGGTTAATTACCTTAACCTATGGAGGAGAATTAAGTCAGTTTCCCCAGTTAACGGGAATTATGCCCTGGCTCTTAGGATTTTTTGCCGCTATTCTCCTATTTGCCTCCGTGGTTGCCCACGAATTAGGTCATAGTTTTGTTGCCATCGCCCAAGGTATTGAAGTCAAATCAATTACCCTCTTTTTATTCGGTGGTTTGGCAACTCTCGGCAGAGAATCGAAAACTCCCCTAGAAGCTTTTCTCGTAGCAATTGCCGGCCCTTTAGTTAGTTTACTGCTCTTCGGTATCTTCCTAATTATTGGTCTCAATATTAGTTTAAATGCGCCGATGGCGGCGATTCTTTCTCTCCTGGCCTATATTAACCTCGCCCTAGGGTTATTTAACCTAATCCCCGGTTTACCTTTAGATGGTGGTAATATCCTTAAAGCCATCGTTTGGCAAGTAACGGGTAATCCCAATAAAGGGGTTTTATTCGCTAGTCGCTTCGGTCAATTTTTTGGTTGGTTAGCGATTGTCATCGGTGCGCTATCAATTCTCGGAATCAGTCAATTTGGCAGTTTTTGGACGCTATTAATTGGCGTTTTCCTCCTACAAAATGCTGGTTTTTCCGCTCAATCAGCTAAGGTTCAAGATTTCCTAAGTCGCTACAGTGCTAAAGATGTTATCTCTCCTAATAGTCCTGTAGTGCCGATTAATTTAACCCTGCGCGAGTTTGCTAATAATTATGTTATCGGTAAACAACAATGGTCTAAATTCCTAGTTACCGATAGCGAAGGTAAACTATTAGGAGTGATTAATTTAGAGGCTCTGAAAACAATTCCCACTTCCCAATGGACCCAGGTAAATATCGGCCAGTTATTACAAACTAGCGAAAGTCTCAAACTGGTTTTGTCTAATACTTCCCTCCTAGATGTGGTGAAAATTTTGGAAGGAGAAAATTTATCTCAAGTGACAGTGGTAGAGGAAAACGGCAGGGTTTTGGGGTTAATTGAGAAAGCTTCTATCCTTACTTTTCTCGCGCAAGAAACCCAAAGTCAAGCCGCTTAATCAGTTATCAGTTATCAGTGCCGCTTAATCAGTTATCAGTTATCAGTTAGGTAAATGTATTTTTCACCTTAATATTGATGAATCAGTCTAATCGATATCTGCTAGGATTTATCCTTGTTGTCGCCGCTTATATAACTTTAATTGCTCCAGAAGTTAATAACCATATACAAGCAATGCTCGGAGGATCATCATCAAATTTACAAGCAAACAGATATTCTGAATTTCTTAGTTTTGTAATTAATGCGAGCATTTTATACCTTGTTAAGTTTCCGTATCGCAGAATTTTGTCTAGTATCTCCTGACTATACTAAGTAGTCGGACATAAATTCTGTTTTCTATCTTAAGAAATGTAAATTGCCGCAATTCTTACTGACGACCGGCTCCTGACTCCTGACTCCTTACCCCACAGTTAACTTTACTTTTGTCCAACTACTTAACTGTCGCATTGCTTGCCATAATTGCTCGTATTCTTGCTCGGTTGCTGGCGATAAAGGGTTGAGAAAATCGCTTTTTTTGACTGCTTCTGGATTGACAAGTAAAGGATTATTTCTAATATCTGGGGGAATTTGATCGGGATTTTCAGTGAGAATTAGGGGGGATAATCCAGAGGTAAATAAAGAAATTTTAGTGGCGGATTCTGGTTGCCAACAAAAATCAATCCATTGCTGGACAAGAGAATTAGGAGTAGTTAAAACTGGTTTGACCCACACATCCGACCAGAGAGAAGTACCAGATTTGGGGACAACAACTTTAATTTTATTATAGCGATCGCTCACTGGTAAAATATCATTAGACCAACCCACAGACAGCCAGACATCACCGAGTATTAGGGGTTGTAAATAATATTGAGAACTATAAAATCTTACCTGTTTTTGTAAAGCGAATAGCTGGTCTTTTAGTCCTGTAACTTGTTTTAAATCACTGTAATTATAAGAATAACCCAATTTTTTTAGGGTTAAACCGATGACTTCGCGACGATTATCAATTAGGGCAATTTTACCGGTTAATTCCGGTCGCCATAGATCGGACCAATCCTGTGGCCGCCAGTCAAATTGAGCGAATTTTTTCTCATTATAGGCAATTACTGTCATTCCCCAACGGTAGGGCGCACCCCAGACTTTCCCCTCTGTTTCCAGTTGTCCTTGAGCATTGCGAGTCATATTTTCTTGCCAACGGGGGGGCAGTTTTGACCAATTAGAAAGTTGAGAAGTATCTAGGGGTTGAATTAAACCGTTGGTAATCGCTTTTCCTAGCCAAGCATCTCCTAGGGTGACTAAATTACCCATGGCTGGGTTTTGTTCCCTAAAAGGGATAGGAAACGAAAATTGTGAGGTTGGTTGCCCCTGATTTTTTAACCATTTTTCCAATAATTCTAATAGCTCTTTCAGCTGCCTTTCCGACTGAAAATTGACTTTTTTTTCGGCAATAGTTTTCTGAAAATCTGTTAGTAATCGCGGCGGAATCGAACCGGACAGGAGAAAAATGCTCGGCTCGCCGCTTCTGGAAGCGCAGCCATTTAAACCCCCCGCTAAGGCGATTGTACCTAATCCTTGCAAAAAAGAACGTCTATTTAACATATCGCCCGCCGATTCTCAACTTTAACAGTAATAATTGCCAGTTTCTAGCCTTGAATTATTATAGGACGATTTTTAACAAAATGTAAACTAGGGAGTTTTGCCGCTACCGATTTCAGCCATAAAGAGGCTTTGTTGTTAACTTTTATGGTAGAAAACTCTGATTTTGTCCTAGTTAAAGCTAGGATAGAAGGAGTAAGCTAAGGGGAGAGGGTATAAGACCATGTCCAACAATCATGATCGAGATTTCCATTATTCTTGTCGTTGTGGAAAAGCCAATTTTCAGTCTGTAAAACATCGATCGGGTATTTTATTAATCGGGGGAGCGGAAGGAGGTAAATTAGGAGAAGATCAAGCGACCACATGGTTATTAAATCGAGCTAAAGGCGGTAATTACTTAGTGCTGCGCTTTGGTGATCTTGGCGGTCAAGCCGATTGGATTTGCGACAATTATCCCTCCCTGATCGGCTCGGCAGCGGAACTATCAATTGATAGTCGTGAAGGGGCGAATCATCCTGATGTTATCGAATATATTCGTAATGCCGATATCCTTTTTTTTGCCGGTGGTGATCAAAATCAGTACGAGGATTTGTGGGAAAGCACAAAGGTGGAAACAGCGATCAATTATCTAATCAACGACAAAAAAGTTCCCGTGGCGGGAACCAGCGCAGGAATGGCTATTCTCGGGGATTTTTACTATGCGCCTACTCACGAAGGAGTACTGAGTTCAGAAATATTAAATAATCCCTTTCACTTCAACACCAAAGACTTCTATCGGAGTGATTTTATTCGGGTTCCTTTTCTCAAAAAAGTGGTGACAGATACCCATTTGGATCGACTCAATCAAGATCATCCCGAAACAAGATATGGTCGCCTTTTTGGTTTTTTAGCCCGTAATGTACACGATAATCACAATCAACTACCTGCCTACGCTATCGGTTTAGAAGAAGGTGCTTTTCTGGCGATCGATGAGCATGGTATCGCCAAAGTCTATGGCAACGGCACCGATAAGGGACAAGATGCCTATTTTCTGCAAACTAACGGGACTCTACCCGAACAGATGGAGCCGGATCGGCCTTTAATCTGGAATAACAACGGTCAAGCGGTGAAAGTCTATCGCATCGCAGGAACCCCCTCCGGCAGCGGTGAATTTGACCTCAAGGATTGGTCTAGTGCGGCTGGCGGTGGCTGGGAATATTGGTACACTAAAGGGGGAATGGCAGGGTTTAAGCGGGTTCTGGTAGCCTGAAGGTCATTTTTGTCAAAAAAGTGATTTCTATGGGTGTTAGGATTAATTTTGAGGCAATAAGGAGAATTTTTTGAGCTATGACCCCTGAATTAATCACTTTTGGTCGATATCTCGCGGGTGAATTTGAAAATCAACGGCAAGCGCAAGCAGAACCGGTGTGGTACGTTCACCTGCGTTTATGGTTACGTCCGTTGCCTTTATTTCGGGAAGACAGCATCGCGCTTTTTGCCGAACAGGCCAGTATGATCAATTTAGACCAACCCTACCGACCGCGACTGTGGCGATTAACGCGCTCGGAATCGGGAGGGTTAGAGGTTAGGCACTATATGTTTAATGACCTGAAATCCGTGCAGGGTGCGGGCAAAAATCCCGATATTTTGCGAAAAATTAGCTTAGAAGACCTAACTTTTCTGCCTACCTGCACTTTAGCGGTCAAAGTCAATACTCTCGCTGATAATCAATACCAGTTTATCGCCCAACCGCAACCGGAACAGCACTGTCAATTCACCTATGAGGGTACAACCTATCAGGTGGCTTTAGGTTTCGAGGTGACGAGTCATAGCCTAAAAACCTACGATAAAGGTCTAGATCCCGGCACTGGTAAGGGAATTTGGGGCGCTCTGCTCGGCCCCTATCAATACGAGAAAAAACAGGATTTTTCGGCAGAATTGGAGGTGTGAGGAAGATTGCATCACATTAGGTCAAAATGACGGCAGATAACACCGCAAAGAGCCGCTAAAGCGGTAATTCCTAAAGCTGTACTGATGTCTTGTCCTTGATTGACGGCAAAAGAAGTGACGATTCCTGCACCTAAACCGGCGGTGATTGCCGCTCCGAGAAAATCTTTATCTGAGTTTTTATACATAGAGATAAGGCCAAATTTCCACAAAATCGTGTTTTTTACCTTATCATCCTCTTTTGAGCCACTAATCACCCGGAGGCGGAATTGCAATCAAGCTTTAGATTTAGCCACGTTTCTTAACATTAAGTTGGGTAAGATAGATAGGAGGTAAAATCGATGAAATTAGCTAAAATCTCTTTTTATGGCTTTTTAACGCTGATTATCTCCCTTTTGCTAATACTGAGTTTTGTTAATGCCAGCAAGGCACAATCGGATACGGCGGTAAGATCGGAGTTAATTAGTCTCCGCAATCGAGTTGAGCGCCTTGAAAGTCAGGTCCGAGGAATAACCATCCGCGGGGAAAATGCCGCTCCCATTCCCCAACGGCGATCGGGAACGGGTATAGTAAATGGGGAAGTAGTCGGGGAAAGTGACCCACTGTTCCAGCGTTTAGCCACTTTAGTAATTGAACTAAAGGAAGATTTAAAAAAGCTGGAGCAACGGGTGCAAATCTTAGAAAAAGAAACCGTTAGCCAGAAATCGTAGTCAATTGATGCTATAACGATCGAAAGTTAAATTGATCTCAACTATGCAGTTAATTGATTATGTAATTGTGCTGCTGTATCTGGCAGGAACCCTAATAATCGGGATTATAGCCGAGAAAAAAGCTTCTCAAGGTCTAGAATCCTACTTTTTGGGTAATCGCAATTTGCCCTGGTGGATGTTAGGGGTGTCGGGAATGGCGGCTAACACCGATTTAGCGGGAACTATGGTCATTTCTGCCCTAATTTACGCCGTCGGACCCAAAGGACTATTTATCGAAATCCGCGGCGGTGTTGTCCTAATTATGGCCTTTCTCATGGCTTTTATGGGCAAATGGAATCGCCGGGCCCAAGTTATGACCATGGCGGAATGGATGCAGTTTCGCTTTGGACCGGGAAAACAGGGTAATTTTGCCCGAATTATTAGTGCCGTCGCCACTCTCTTATTCTCTATCGGTGCGATGAGTTATTTCTCCGTTGCGGGGGGGAAATTTTTAGGGCAGTTTCTGGGTATGGATGATCGTCTTGCTTCGGTGATATTAATTCTTTTAACCTTGATTTATACGGTGGCCAGTGGTTTTTATGGTGGGGTAATTACCGATTTATTTCAAGGGTTTCTGATTTTTGTAGCGGTAATTTATGTATCGACAGTGGCCTTTTTTACTGTTAATCTTCCCGATAGTTTCACGGTAGCAATTCCGGGGGCAGCAGAGCCAAAAACTTGGAATTTAAGCGACTGGTCTAGTATTTTCCCTTCGATGACTTTGGATTTACCCGGAGATTATGCCATCTTTAATTTGTTTGGTGGGGTGATTTTCTTTTATTTAGTTAAAACCATCATCGAAGGTTGCAGCGGCAGCGGTGGATATATGTTACAACGATACCTAGCGGCCAAAAGCGATCGAGATGCCGGTTTATTATCTTTATTCTGGATTATTCTGCTTTCTTTCCGTTGGCCTCTAGTCACAGCTTTTGCGGTTTTAGGTATTCACTACGGTTTAACCGAAGGCACGATTACAGATCCAGAAAGAATTCTGGCCACGGTGATTACTCAATACATTCCGGTGGGGATGAAAGGGTTATTAATTGCTGCTTTTTTAGCGGCGGCTATGTCCACTTTTAACGCAGTTATCAACGCTAGTGCCGCCTATTGGGTCAAAGACATCTATCAAGCTTTTTTGAAACCAAATGCGGGAGAACAGGAGTTAGTTTTTCAAGGTCGTCTGGCCTCGGTTTTTGTGGTCGTAATTGGCTTAGTTTTGAGTTTTAATATCGAAAATGTCAATGATATTTGGGGTTGGTTAACCACGGGATTAGGGGTAGGATTAGCAGTTCCTCTCCTATTACGTTGGTATTGGTGGCGCTTTAATGGTTATGGTTTTGCCGTGGGAACTTTAGCAGGAATGATTGCGGCTATTGCCTCACAAGCGATAATTTTACCTTTCTTTCGTCACAGTCAATATCAGGAACTTATTCTCTTTCTTGTGCCGAGTTTGTTCGCTTTAGCTGGCTGTATTATCGCTACTTTGTTAACTCCTCCCACCGATAGTTTAGTTATGGAAAATTTCTATAACGTTACCCGACCTTTTGGCTTTTGGGGAGAAGTCCGTCACAGTGTTAAACCTAACCTACAGGCAAAAATTAAAGCGGAAAATCAACGGGATATCATCGCCGCTTTTCTTACCGTTCCTTGGCAATTAGTCCTCTTTATGATGGGGATTGTTTTAATCATCAAGCAGTGGCAAAGTTTGAAGATTTTGGCTTTGGTTTTTCTTTTGCTTTCCATCGGTCTCTATTTTACTTGGTATCGACATTTATCTAAGGAAATTACTGTCACTAAAGACCGAGATTTAGGTTAGGCAGTTATCAGTTATCAGTTATCAGTTATGAGTAAGATCTCGTTCCCAGGTAGAACCTGAATACTATTTTAAGGCAGAGCCTTAGATATTGTGTTCCAAGGCTCTGCCTTGGAACAAGGGAAACTCGCAATCCAAAATCCAAAATCTAAAATCTAAAATCCCAAAAAGAGTGGAGGAGCGGGTATCATTTCTCCACGAAAATCTAGTAATTGCACTAGAATTAAATAAGCAATCGCAATCGCTCTAGTAATGATCGCAACCAGTTTTCCTCGATTCATAAACAATCCCTCAACTGATATAGTCTTATTGTACTAATGCCAGACAATAACATCATCGCGATCAAAGCGAACTTTCTTCAACAGTTGATATTTGTCTTCTAAGGAGCGATAGCCGAGAGCCACTGCTGCTACTGCTGCATAGCCGCTACCTTCTAATTGCAGAATACGATCATAAGCCGCTGGCTCGATTCCTTCTAGTGGACAAGCATCAATATCGAGCAAGGCGGCGGTTTCCATCAGCATTCCCATCGCAATATAACTCTGTCGCTGAGACCACCATTGAACAATTGCTGAGCGTGGCCCATTAACTAAATCTGACACCATCAGATTCTTATAATTCTCCAGAGAAGCGACATCTAATTCTCGAACTTGAGCTATTTTTGCAACGAATTTCTCGACATATGCTACTTCAATTTTGGTAAGAGTAGCAAGTACCACATAGTGGGAGCAATCCTCTACTTGAGTTTGATTCCAACTGACCGGAGTAAGTGCCGCACGAATTTTTGGATCTTGAACGACAATAAATTTCCAGGGTTGCAAACCATATGAAGAAGGAGCCAGTCTCAAGCTTTCTTCTAAGATAAACCAATCTGCTTCAGAAATTTTTTTAGACGGGTCAAATTTTTTGACAGCGTATCTCCACTGAAGCTTTTCTAAAATTTCTTGAGGTTGAATCGTCATTATATCTCCTGGGCGATTGAGCGCTGGAATCTATTTTAAATTCTCTCAAAATCTGCAAAAAAAAAGCAAGCAAAATTTTGCCGTCAATTGTTAAGTTTGGTTAAGAAAAATAGCAAGAGCGGCAAGGAATAGAAATCCCTTACCGTTGACTTTGGCCGGACTCACCACTTCTTATAGGGTAAAAACTTACCCGACATGGTAATTTTAACGCGATCGCCTTTAGGGTCTTCCTCCTTATCCACGTCGAGGGTAAAATCGATCGCACTCATAATACCATCGCCGAATCTTTCATGAATCACCGATTTTAGGGGCATTCCATACACCTGCATGATCTCGTAGAAACGATAAATCAGGGGGTCGGTGGGGACAACCGGACCCAATCCCTTGACAGGATACTCGGTTAAGGATGCGACGATTTCGGTTCCCAGTCCCAAAGCTGCCACAATTTTCGTTGCTTCCTCTGGGGAGGCGCTCGCTTGCCGGTAAAAAACAGCGGCAATCCACACCTCATCTCGTCCTAGAATCGCTTCTAGGTCAGCGAAACTCAGTCCTTTTTCCTTCTTCGCTTCCAATAGTTTTGCAGTAATTTCGGGTATCATCGCTTATTTTTGCAGAATTTGTCTGCTTCTAGTTTACCTGAACATCAATTATATAAGTAAAAGTTATGACATTGATAAAAAAACATTTCTTAAAACCCCTTTACATAACTATAAAAAGCCGATAGTATTAACTCATGTCAAACAACGAACCTTGACAACCTAATACATACAGAAATTATCCAACCATGACTACAACTCTACAACAGCGCGAGAGCGCTTCCCTGTGGGAGCAGTTCTGCCAGTGGATTACCAGCACCAACAACCGTCTTTATGTCGGCTGGTTCGGTGTGATCATGATCCCCACCCTGCTCACCGCCACCACCTGCTTCATCATCGCCT
>NZ_JAQMSY010000019.1:0-10670 GCF_028329095.1 Microcystis sp. CS-574 | reverse complement strand
GCCAAGCTTTTCTGGTCGGAACCCCCTAAGCCGAGTTTTCAAGGTGCTGCGCCGTCCACTTGGTTTTCGAGACTGGCCTTTTAATTCTAACGTAAAGCCAACCTAGAACGGCGGGGTTTCAGACCCAAAATTTCCGATGATAGTGTGAGGGTCTGGCTCCCTGTTGTTAATATTAGTTAACTTTCCCCTGCTACTTGGGCGCGGTATTCACTAGCGGAGAGGGTATCAGCCAAGGCAGTATCGGGATTTTCTACCCGCACTTTTAATAACCAACCCTCCCCGTGGGGATCATCGGCAATTAATTCGGGGGAGTCAATCATCGCTTGATTGCGATCAACTACGGTTCCCGAGACGGGAGGATAAAGATCTTCTACCGCTTTTACCGATTCGATCGTGCCGAAACTACTACCTACTTCCAGCGCCTCTCCCAATTCGGGCAATTCTAGAAACACGATATCACCCAATTGATCGACGGCAAAAGCACTAATTCCCAAGGTAGCGATTTCACCTTCGAGTCTGACGTATTCGTGGGTTTCTAGGTATCTCAAATCCTCGGGATATTCCAGTTCCATCGTCTGTCTCTAAATATTTACAGCATCAGTTAGTTTACTAGATCTCTTGGGGAAAATGTTCATCGGCTAGGGCTGTTTTATTGCCGATCGCTACCTAGACAAAATTAATTACACCGATCGAACCCTGATTAAACAGCTAGAATTGGTCTAGGTTGATCGGGGAACGCCACATAACACTGGAACAGTAAGGGTTAGCTGCTTTTTTAGCTCACTTAACAATACCCAGTTTAAATGCCTCCTAGCTTACTTATGTTAAATTCCATCTTAGAGCCTCGTGGTGGCGAACATCAAACCATAAGAGCCTTTTTTGAGCCAAAAAACATCGCTGTGGTGGGATTTAATCGCCAAAATCCCCAACTTGATCGCACTCTTTTAAATAATCTCCATCATAATCCCGGTCAGCACCGCCTTTATCTAGTTAATCCTCACCCCGAAAACTGGCTCGATCTTCCCACCTATAGCAGTTTAGAGGATATCCAGGCGGCGATCGATCTGGTAATTATCACCGCCCCTGCTCCCGAAATTCCCGCTATTATCGCCCAATCTGTCGAAAAACAGGTTAAATGCGCCCTGATTCTCTCCACGGGTTTTCGGGAAACTGGACAGATGGGGGAAAATTTACTTAGGGAAATTAAAGCGATCGCTGGTCAAAAATTACGCATCATCGGTCCCCATAGCTCAGGAATCTGCAATATAAGCCAAAATCTTAACGCCACCTTTTCCCCCATCCTGCCGAAAACTGGTTCAATTGCTCTGATTAGTCAAAGTGGGGCGATCGCTGCTGCCGTGCTTGATTGGAGTTTAAGCGAAAATGTCGGTTTTAGTCACTTTATCTCCCTCGGAGTCCTTTTAGATGTGGATTGGGGCGAATTACTCTATTATTTGGGAGACGATCCCCAAACCAAAAGCATCGTTATCTACTTGGAATCCCTGAATAATGCCCGCTCTTTTCTGTCCTCAGCCCGAGAAGTTGCCCTAAATAAACCAATTATCGCCATTAGTCGCCACAGTACCGACTTTGACCCCACTTCTCTTTCCCATGCTGGCAAATTGACCAGCGATCAGCTAACTCTCTCCGCTGCCTTTGCTCGTTGTGGCATCGTGGAAGTACAAAGACTGGCCGATCTCTTGAATATCACGCAAGTTTTAGCGAAAATTCCCCGATTTCCCCGGGGAAAACGCTTGACAATCATCAGCAATGGTTTTGCTCCCGCTCTTTTAGCGGCCTCGGCTTTACTGGCGGAAGATGGACAACTGGCAACCCTTACCCCCGCAACGATCACACAACTAGCGCCTCTTGTTCCCGCGGATATTGTCCCCCAAAATCCCATCGATCTGCGTCGCGGCAGCGATCCCGATAGCTACGCTCGCGCCCTAGAGATCGCTTTAGCGGATGTACATACCGATGCGGTGTTGATGATTCTCTCGCCTCGCTTTAACACCGATCTGCGAGAAATTGCCCATAGAATCGCTTCAATCGCTCAAAATAGCAAAAAACCCATTTTAGCAAGTTTGATGGGGGGAGAGGGCATTGCAGAGGGAGTAGCGTTATTAAATCAGCAGGGTATCCCCACCTATCGCTATCCCGATTCGGCGGCCCGGGTGTTTAATTTGCTCTGGAAATATGAAGAGAATCTGCGAGGTCTTTATCAAACGCCAATTTTAACCAATTCTCAGGAAAATGGCTTTGATCCAGTTTTAGTTAGCCAGATTATCGAGCAAGCAGGGGATAGAACAATTCTCAGTGAGCCAGAGTCTTTAGATATACTCAAAGCTTATGGAATCCCTGTTATTGTCACTAAAGTCGCCGAAAGTGCCGCAGAAGCAGTTAATCTCGCTGAATCTCTCGGTTATCCCGTGGTGATGAAACTGCATTCGAGGACGATTATCCATAAAAGCGCGGTGGGTGGGGTACAATTGCCGCTTTTTTCCCCTAGGGCAGTGGTGCAAGCGTATCAAGCGATCGAAGCTAATGTTAGCGCACAAGTGGGTGGGGAGCATTTTCTCGGGGTGAGTATTCAACCGATGTTAGAAATCGATCGAGGATATGAGTTAATTATCGGCTCTAATTACGATGATCAGTGCGGACCGGTGATAATTTTCGGTACTGGTGGCCGTTTAGTCGATATTTTTCAAGATTACGCCACCGCTCTACCTCCTTTAAATACTAATCTCGCTCGCCGACTTTTAGAAAAAACCAAGATTTATCGGGCTTTTAACGGGACAAATGGGCTTAAATCGCTTAATTTGGCGAATTTAGAGCAAATAATCGTTAGATTTAGTCACCTGGTTAGTGAACAACCTCGCATTAAAACTATCGATATTAATCCCTTTTTTGCCGATTCAGAGCAATTAATCGCCCTTTCCGCCTCTATCCTTCTTCATCATCCAACTACTCCCCCAGAAAAGTTATCTCATCCGGCGATTCGTCCCTATCCCGAACATTATATGGGACTTTGGACGACGAAAAGAGGCTTAAAGGTGCTAATTCGTCCGATTCGGGCAGCGGATGAGCCTTTAGTGCGACAATTTCACCATTATCTCTCGGAAGAAACTATTTATTATCGTTATTTTCACCTTGTCAATCTCGATCGCCAAACCGCTTATGATCGTCTTACGCGCATTTGTTTTATCGACTACGATCGAGTAATGAGCTTAGTGGTAGAGATTAATAACGATCAGACGGAAGAACCAGAAATTATCGCTATAGGACGCTTAAATAAACTGCACGGCGTTAATGTGGCGGAATTTGACCTATTAGTTAGGGATGACTATCAAGGTCAAGGAGTTGGTACAGAATTACTACAGCGGTTAGTCACTATTGGCAAAAAGGAAGGATTAGAGGGAATTGAAGGGGAAATTTTAAGGGATAACCGCGCTATGCAGATGATAGCCGCTAAAGTGGGGTTTTCTCTCTATAAAACTGCCGATTTTGTCAAAGCGGAACTTGAATTATGAAGCCTTTTTGACAAGCTGATCACTAATTTTCTGGCCGAAGTGTTTGGGCTAATCCTTGCTCTAAAGTAAAGGGAGGTTGCCAATCTAGGGTTTTTTGAATATAGCTAGACTCAACGGTAAGAGAACCAAGCAAGCGATCGATATTATAGCTGTTAAAAGGGAGGTTTTTCCCTGTTATGGATTCTATGCTATCACCCAGATAACCTAAGAATCTAAGTAAGGTAGTGGGGACGGGCAGCAATTGACAGGGTTGTTGAATTTGTTGAGCAATGAGTCGAATTAATTGGGGAGTAGAAACAGCTTGGTTATCGCTAATTAAAAAAATCTGATTAGCGGCATTAGGATGATCTAAACAGGTAATAATGGCAGCAACTAAGTTACCCACAAAGACAAAACTACGACGATTTTTGATCGCACCAAAAGGTAAAGGTAATCCCCGTTTAATTAGTTTCATCAAGCGGTCCATATTAGCACGATTGCCTAGTCCGTAAACTAGAGTAGGACGAAGGATCGTCCAAGTCATGTCACTATCTTTTGCTATTTCAATTAAAGCTTGTTCTGCTTGCAGTTTACTACGACCATAGGGACTATCGGGGTGACAGGGAGAATTTTCGTTAAGAATATTATCACTTTCGGCAGCCATAGCATGAATAGAACTGACAAAAATAAAGTGCTTAACTCCCGCTTTTAGCGACTGCTTAACTAGGTTAATAGTCCCCTTAGTGTTAACTTTTATAAATGCTGCTTCTGGATTGGATATAGTCTCATGAAGGATATGAGCGCGTCCTGCTAGATGAATAACGGTATCAATGCCTAGCAATGCTTCTTGCCAATCGGTTATATCATCAATTTCACCCACCTGAATAGCCTTAATTGACAGGGCTGCAGGAAACTCAAATTTCTGGCGAATTGCAGCTGTTATCTGGCAGTTATGTTGATGTAAAGTTGGCAGTAAGTGGCTGCCAATAAAGCCGGTAGAACCTGTAACTAAAACGTTTTTCATTATTAATTATTCAATTAAGTTTAGTAAAGTTTCCAACCATGTTTATTGAAAAAATACACAGCCGATTGAGCAAAAACTATTGCCAGTTTAGTAGAGTTGTGCGCTCCTCTTGCCCAATGATGATAAATATTTACATGGGGGTAAAGTATGGTTTTGTATTTTTTAGACATTCTAAGGGTCAAATCATAATCTTCAAAATACATGAACATATTTTTATCAAAATAGCCAATATCATCTAAATATTTTCTGTTAAATAGCATAAAACAGCCACTAATAATCGGTACTTCTATTATCTGGTTATAGCTAATATCTCTCATTTCATACCAGTCCAATCTCTTTTTGAAAAGAAATTGCATTTTTTTTGGTATAAAACGTCTAATAAATAAGGTCAAAACTGTGGGTTGACGCTTACAAAGGTATTGGATGTCCCCATTAGGGTAAGATATTTTTGGAGTAATCAATCCTACCTCTTGATGCTTACCGAGGTAGTGAATAAGTTCAGTGATCACATTATTATCAAAATAAACATCTGGATTGATAACTAAATGATAATCATAATTTTTAGCCCTAGTAATAGCGAGGTTATGTCCTTGACCAAAACCAACGTTATTACCATTATTGAAGTAATAATCTATATCGTATCCCTGAAAATTATCAAAGATTTTTTTGAGTTCATCGGTGGGAGAGTTATCTACTACTGACAAATTAATTTCTATTGGTGTGCTGAACAGAGATTTAATTGCTTGAGTAACTATCTCTGGGTCATTTTTGTAAAGTACAAGGGAGGCAGTAAGTTGCATATTTTTTAAGGAATAAAGTTAAACATTAGGGATGAGGATATTTTTCAAGGATTGGGAAAATTGCTGGAAACTGAAATTTTTAAGGGCTATTTCTCTGCAAAACTGACCCAGATACTCTAAATTATCATCGCTAATTTTATCAAGGGTGGATAGTGCCTTTTCTATATCCTGTTCAGTGCTAATATCGAAGACTAATCTTTCACGTTCATATTCAAAAAATGGGTGAATATCTACTCCTGTTGAAATATATACTGGTAAGCCAACGGAAGCAGCTTCAGCCACCGAAAAGCCAAAATTTTCTCGATGTGAAAATAAGACAAATAAATCCGAACCAGACAAGAACTTCCACTTTTCTTGATCAAAAACTGGTGAATGTATGAATACATTAGGAAGACTTGAATAAGAGACAATTTTCTCTTTTAATGATTCATCCTGTCCATAACCCATGATTAAAAAATTCCAGTTTTTAGGCTTAACCTTGACAAAACTTCTTAAGGTTTCTAAAGGATGCTTAAAATTATCATATTTACCAAAATAAAGTAAGATTTTCTCTTCGTCAGATAGTCCCAATTTCTGTCTAAGCCATCTCCGACATAAAATCTTATCAATATCCTTAGGATTTTCAACAGAAAAAGTACAAATATTCCCCTTATTTTTAGCAAAAGGTAAAATTGATTTATCCCGTTCCAATGCCGTTGAAAATATGATTTTTTTTGCATGATGTGTTGCCGGCTTGCCAATCAGTTCTAGCCAAATTCTTTTTTTTAGTTTGCCATAGGAAAAGACATAAGGATCGGTTGTTCCATGAGGGACTAAATAAAGTGGAACATTGAGATGGTGTGATAGTTGATAGGCATAAGAAAAATGAGCTAAAAAAGCACCATGTACAATTACTCCTGATGTCTTTTGCTTAACTTTCTCTGGAATAAACGAGAAAAAGCTAGGAAAACTTGATTTTATCAGTGCCGTGAAGGGGTTGATGGAACTGGAAACAGTATAATCTGCTTCGCTAGGACTATCGTATCCAGGCATTTGTAAGTCAACAAAATAACTCTCTACGGCTCTACGAAACAGGGATGCAGCAGTGTAAGTACCCCCATGATCTGGGTGTAGGCGAGGACAAAAGTTGATAAAAGTATTATTATTCATATTGAAAAAATCGGCCTCAATTTTTCTTATAAATAACTGTGTAGTGCCAACTGAAGTTACTCATGCCAGGAATTAAAAACAGTAATGAGTCTGTTACTAAAAAAAGCTTCTCCATTAAAAAGGGAAGTTTAATTCTCTTTTTGAGACGTAGCAACCTGTATATAAACTCTAAGGCGTAATGCGTGATTCCTGTGGTTAACCAAACAGGTTCTATTGAAACTAATTCTAAGTTATACACTTTAGCTATCTGGTTAAATTCTGACAATGAAAATCCTTCGGCTTCTTCATCAGCAGGAGAATGCTCTTTGTCTGGTAATATGTTTCGAGATCGAAGAATTATTGAAGATAATAATTTATTGATATTAATATTTGGTTCAATTCCAAAAATTAGAAAGCCATTAGGTTTTAAAACTCTTTTCATCTCCTGTAATGCAATGTTAAGATCGTGTAAATGATGCAAAGCCGCTATCATGTAAACAATATCAAAGGATTCATCGGCAAAGGGAATATGATGAGCATCTATTCTCGCATAAATAATTTTCTCTAATTTTCTTTCTGAGTGTTTTTTTAATACATAAAATAAACTTTCTTCTGCTACTTCTGAAAAAACATATTCTTTAAAACTGGCTTGGGTTTTGATAAAAAGTTCTAAATCAAAACCGATTCCACCTCCAAGTTCTAAGATTGTTGAATTGACTTGACTATGATTAGCAATGAAATTTACTATCTTTTGATGAAAATGCAAGTTTCTCAATGTTTCTAGCTGGGCTAGATCGAGCCATAAATCTGATACACTACCGTGATAAATAGCATCTTGTTTGACTATTTCTTTTGTTGCTTTAGGCAAAAGATCATAGATGCCATGTTTAACAATAAATTCATGTCCTTCAGTACAGACAATCTTATCTTGTTGGAAATTGAATCTTGACTGGCATTCTGGGCATATAAATTCTAGCTTGTTCATACTCTTTTCCTCTAACTAATCAATCATCTGTAGTCTGTAGACCTAGTTATTTTCATTTGAACTGCCAACAAAGATCGTCTTAAAAATCTCATTATGTAATGAGGTAAGTTATTTAATCTCCATTGTGTGAATACCATCCAGTCTTGTAATTGAGCCGGTTGAATGGGTGAATAAATTTGCTGTTTTTCAGCTTCCATAGCTTCTCTTTTCTTATTCGTCAATTGGTTTTCATGAATCCGAAAACAACTTATACTTTTACCAGAAAACCGAGAAAATTTTAAGTTCGATAACAAAGCTCTCAGGTAAAAATCAGCGTCCGAACTTAAAGAATAATCTTCTTTAAACCCCTTGAGCTTTTGGTAAACTCTATTCCGGAAAATCGCTGCTGGTTGAGCAAACCCAAATATACCGATTCGGAACAGTGAAAGCAATTGCTCGGCTCTAGCGGCGGACATAGAATAGACGAAACGACCATAACCATCAGTATAGTCACAACTTCCATACACTATATCTGCTTTGGTATGTTTTCCAAAAGTCGTTAGTCGATTCACGCTATCAGGATATAACCAGTCATCTGAATTAACATAACCTAACCACTCAGTATCACATTCCTGTAGCCCAGTGTTAACAGCTCGATACATATTACCTGGTTCAGCATAAAGAGTTTTTACATCCCATCTTTTACAGATATCTAGTGTACCATCGGTTGAGCCGCTGTCTACTACGATGACATTAACCTCTACGTCTTTCTGCGATCGCAAAGAAAGCAGAGTCATATCCAGTGTAGCAGCACTGTTTAATGTTGGAATCACATAACTAATCTCACTCATTTGGCTCATTGTTACTTTTACTAAACTTGGCTATTTATTAACTGATCATTTTAGAGTTCGCCTTGCGGATACTTTAACACGAATAATGTATGCGTGTATAGTACTTTACGAAACTGTGTCGGCAGTTTATCTACCAATTTAGTGTATATGCGAAACAATAATTGCTCTTTGTCTTTTCCCTGAAGACTACTCAAACCTAGCAAATTATCCTGTTTTGGGCAAAAATAAGAGAAATCATTATCTAAGTCTAGTGCAGACTCCAACTTTTTGCTTATTTTGTAAAGGTCATCCCAAGATACCAAATAGTTTTTACTATGCCAAGGTAACGTTAGTTTTTGAAGTATCTTAATAAATGGAAGTTTTTTCTTGATAACGGACAAAAATCCATAATCATGAGAACCATGCTGAAAATCGAAAGGAAAAAGTCTATTTGGTCCCATAACTAGGAGAATTCCGCCAGGTTTGAGTAATTTGATTTGATCCTCTATGAATTGAAAACGATAGTCTAGAAAATCAGACGATAAACAAGCGTGACCGTCAATGGTTCCAACGTGTTCTATTACCCCAAATGACATTACTACATCAAATTTATCATTTTTATCCCTTGCAATTTTTCCATACTCGTCGGCATAGCAGTTATGTATGTATGGCCTCATTTCCAGTTCAATTTCGTTAAACCTACCACCTGGTTCTAAACCATGAGCATCGTATCCGATTTCACGCAGTGTTCTTACCATGATACCTATCCCACATCCAACATCAAGAATTTTGGCTTGATGGTTAATCCCTAAATCTTGAAACAGTTTGGGTAAATAGTTTTGAGCTATGTGATGGCCTCCTAAAGCTTCAGTTGCTTTAAATTGCTCCTCTAGTTTAAAAGATGAATTCGCCCCTTTGTTAGTCATTTGGTTAACTCCTTGACACCAGCTAATAATGCTATCGTTTATTACATAAGTACAAATTTAGGACTAGATGACCCTTCTCTCCTTATTTGTCCTGAGCGGCTAGCATGAACATCATAATCGTGATTTAGCAGTAGTTTTCTGCCATTGTAACTCACTCCAACGCCTCTGTCAAGGATAGTAGGGAGGGGTGATCGACAAACTCATCAATAAACTCGTCAACTGAATTGGCAGCCAGTTCCACAGCCATTACTTCTTCTAATTGTTCTACGCTTGACTCTTCTAAGGAAGATTGAATCTCTAGAGGGACAGATTCAATCTTGATTTGCAGCGATCAATCTTACCATCCCTAGAACCACCATCTATAACAATACAATCAACATTATCATAGGTTTGATTAATCACAATCTGAATCGTTTGCTCTAAATAATTCTCACTGTTGAAAACTACGGTAATGATAGTAACTCAAGGAAGCGGTGAATTGTCAGACAAACCACCTTGGGGAGCATCTCACCTTTGTAACCCCTAAATTAGGTTTTTATGTCAAGCTATTTTGAAAGTCCTGCTAGAAAACAGTTTTAGCGATAAGTGTAATTACTCACTTGCATAAATAAGATGCTCCCCCACCTTAGATATTGGATCTTCAGCCATCCCTCTCCCTTGCGTTCTAGTAGAGCATCAATTTTGTTTTGAGAGATAAAAAAAGAGCTAATCTGGAAGAAGTTATCCAACTTCAGACAAAAAAATGCCGAAGAAAAAATATATTGTAGATCTAACAGACTCCGAAAGAACTGAACTCGAGCAGCTAACCAAGAAAGGAAAAATAGCAGCTTACAAAATGAACCATGCCAGAATACTACTTTTAGCAGACGTCAATCAACAGGAAGGTGGTTGGACTGACTCGAAAATTAGTGAAGCCTTAAATGTTGCTCAAGCCACCATTGAGAGAGTACGAAAAAGATTTGTCGAGTCAGGAATTGAATCATCATTAACTCGAAAAAAGCAAGAACATCGCCGTGCCAAAATTATCGATGGGGAAAAGGAAGCATATCTGATTGCCATCGCTTGTAGTGAAACACCAACGGGACGAGCAAAATGGACACTTCAAATGCTGGCCGATAAAATGGTCGAACTTGAATATGTGGAAAAAATATCACGAGAAACCATCAGAAAAACCTTAAAAAAAATGAATTGAAACCATGGCTGAATCAATCATGGGTCATTCCCCCAAAAGAATCAGCGGAGTTTGTCTGTGCCATGGAAGATGTCTTGGATATTTATCATAGTGAGTATGACCAGCAAAATCCCTGGCTGTGTTTTGATGAGAGTTGTAAACAATTAGTCAAAGAAACAAAAGAGAAAATACCAGCCGAACCGAGAGAACCAGAAAGGTATGACTATCAATATGAGCGTAATGGTGTAGCCAATATGTTTATGTTTTTTGAACCATTACAAGGTGGGCGACATGTAGAAGTTACACAACAAAGGACGG
>NZ_JAQMSY010000263.1:0-9417 GCF_028329095.1 Microcystis sp. CS-574 | reverse complement strand
TCTGGACAAGAAAATTTTACTAGATGTGATTAAAGGACATAAGCAAGATGAATTGGGAATCCTTAAAAGCACAGCCAGAAACAGTTCGGGAGAAGGTGAAAGAAGTGAGCGTCGATATGTGGTCAGGATTTACAGCAGTGAACAAGGAATTATTTCCCAATGCTAAAATCATCTATGACCGTTTTCATGTAATGGCTATCATCAATGACAAGCTTAATAAATTGAGAAAGTTAATGGGGGTGCATGAAAAAGGATTACCTCATTTATTATGGAAGAATAAAGAGGACTTAAAGCACGAACAAAAACAACAACTAGAAGTTATCCTGAAAGAACATTCCTGCTTGGGAATAGCCTGGGAAATGAAAGAAGAAATTAGACAAATTTATCAAAGTAGTAGAACGTTTAGAGGTGCTGAGAGAAAATTGGAAAAATGGATAAGAATAGGCGGGATATTATATCAAAGTAGTGCCAGCATGATCCAGAAGCATTTGCCAGGTATTTGTAATTACTTTGAAAATCATACAACCGACGGATTAATTGAGGGAATGAATACCAAAATAAAGCTTATTAAAAGAATAAGTTATGAATTTACCAATTAAGCTGTTTGCTTGCTTTAATTCATAACAAAAATTAACACACAAAAACCAAAAGAGCCAGCCGAAGCTTGCCCTGAGCTACGTCGAAGGGTATTGTCGTTAGGAAAAGCGCGATACTGCCCATAGAGGGGATGTAAAACCAAAAGCTGGGCCTAAAGTCCGTCTTGAGGCAATCCCCCGTGAAATAGGAAGCTCTCAACGACCTTGAGAGTAGTTCACTTTATCAAAATCTTCTAGAGGGGATATAGTGTAGAGAGGATGATGTATCTTAATATAAGTAAAGTTTCGTAACAATTCTGAAATCCTTTGCTCAACTCTACCCTAGTTCCCAGCAATCCCGATCGCCTGAAACCCCTAGTCCCCAACTGGGAAAAATGTCAATCCGTCTTTTGGACGGCAGCATTTCTGGTCTCGGTCCCCGTGTTCATGCAAGCGCCCCTAGTGCGCTACTATGCCGAAGTTAGCCTAGGTTTAACCTTTTTTTGGGTGGGGTTAGGGGTTTGGCTGCTCAAACAAGAAAAAATCAGTCTTTGGGGGGATTTACTTTTGGGCTTTAGTTGGAGTTGGTTAGCAGGTTCTCTCTACTGGGGTTGGTGGCGTTGGGAACCGTTGATCCATATTCCCATGGAAGCGATCGGGCTGCCCTTTGTTCTCTGGGGACTATACAAAGGTCGCGGCAAAGTGGGCAATCTTTTCTATCTGGGTTCTTTGTTAGGGACTGCCATCACCGATGTATATTTCTATCTAACGGGACTAATTCCCTACTGGCGACAATTAATGACCGTGGAACTAGACCCCAAACTAGTATCGCCGATATTTCATAACGCCTTGGCCCAAATTGAGACCCCCTGGGGCATCAGTTGGGCGATCGTGCTGCTCAACTTGCTCTTAGCGATCGGTATTTATCCTTTGCAAAAAAGGGTATGTCATTGGTGGGCATTTAGCGGAGCCGTATTGAGTACAATTTTAGTCGATGGTTTATTTTGGATTACCGCTTCTCTGGCTTAAGGGTTTTCCTAGCTAATTCCGGTTTCCATCTATTTACTTAGATAGATGAAAATGTGCGGAATCTTGCTATATGCTATATAATGTGTAGTTGCGACTGTCTATCTATTGCCGCTCATTTACCTGTGGATATACTGCCAAGAGAAAATCCCTATTTACTACTCCATACCGATAAGGGACAGCGTTTTTTCCCTCTCGTGGGGAGATCTTACTGGACAATCGGACGGGGCAAAGATAACGATATCGTGATTAAGGATCACTGTATCTCTCGCAATCACGCTATTTTACAATCCACGGAAACAGGAGATTTTTATCTGATCGATCTCGGTAGTCGCAATGGAACTTTTGTCAATGGCAGAAGAGTAGCTATTCCCGTGACTATCCATAACACAGATCAGATCACCTTTGGCAAAACCGAGGTGCAGTTCTATCGTGCTACTCCCACCAATGTAGGCAAGCAACCGCGCAATTTAGAATGGGACACCCCTACCTCCTCCGTCCATGAACGGCGCTTAACATCGGTGATGGTGGTGGATATGCGGAATTTTACGGCTTTAACTAGGCAATTAGACGAAAAAGTGCTTTCTTCTCTGATTGGCAGTTGGTTTCGCCATGCCGGGGGTATTGTCCGCAGTTCTGGCAGTTGGGTAGATAAATATATTGGTGATGCGATCATGGCCATCTGGTTTCACGGCCAACAGGAAGTCAATCAAGACGATATCCTGCAAATTTTCCAAGCAATTATACAACTACATAACATGACTCGCGCCTTAAGCGCACAATATCCCTTACCCTTTAAATTACGCATCGGTGCGGCGGTGAATACTGGTTATGCCATGGTCGGCAATACTGGCAGCGGTGAACATCCAGATTATACGGCGATCGGGGATACAGTCAACGCCGCTTTCGTTTAGAGTCGGCCACTAAAGAAATAGGTAGGGATTTAGCCATCGGAGCCACTACCTACAGTCATCTCATCGGTTTACCCTATCTCCACCAAGCTTTCGAGCCACATACCGTCAGTCTGAAAGGATACGACGCTAAAACTATTACCTACGGAACCACTTTTGATCACTTGGATCGTTTCCTTGATGCCAATAGTAGTGAGGAGATGACTGGAATCACAGGATTTGCCAGCCGTGCTGGTTTTGGAGAATAAACACTGTCCACTTAAAACTCAAATCTGATAACTGATCACTGATAACTGATAACTGACCTACTCTTCGGTAGCGGCGAGAACTAAATCTTCCTCCTCCAAGGCGGGGGGAACTTCGATTTCTTCCACTACTTCCGAGACGGTCCGGCCTTCCGCTTCCGCTAGACGTTTTTCTCGGTATTTAATCGCCATTTCTTCCGCTTTTTCAAACACTAACGGGCGATTTTTGAGCATATCTCCCGGTTCTGGTTCTAATTGTTTAGTCGAGAGGGAAATGCGACCTCTTTCAGCATCGAGATCGATAATCATCACTTTTAACTCATCATTGACATTGAAAACCGTGTGGGGGGTGTCAATGTGATCGTGAGAGATTTCGGAAATATGCAGTAAACCACTGACTCCACCAATATCGATGAAAGCACCGTAGGGCTTAATTCCGCGCACGGAACCGATTACCACCTGTCCCACGGCTAAACCGTTCATCTTGCGTTCCACTAAAGCGCGACGATGACTTAAAACCAGACGGTTGCGATCCTCATCCACTTCTAAAAACTTTAAGGGCAATTCCTGACCGACTAAATCCTCTTTCGCCTCTCTGGTGCTAATGTGAGAACCGGGGATAAAGCCACGGAGACCTTCAATTCTGACTAATGCTCCACCACGGTTAGTGGCGAAAACATTCGATCGCACGGTAGCATCTTCTTTTTGCAATTGACGCACCCGTTCCCAAGCGCGCATATATTCGATGCGACGGATCGACAGGGTTAGCTGTCCATCTTCATTCTCGTCGGTAAGAATGAAAAATTCCCTGGTTTCGTTGGGTTGTAAAACTTCTTCGGGATTATCGACGCGGTTGATCGACATCTCCTGCACGGGGATAAAAGCGGCGGTTTTAGCACCGATATCGATGAGCGCTCCCCGGGGTTCCATGCTGAAAACAGTCCCGGCGACAACATCTCCCGGACTGAAATGATAATCGTATTTGTCTAGAAGGGCGGCAAAATCTTCATGGGTAAAGCCTATGTTTTTGTTTGCAGTTTTTTGGGTGGTCATGTACGTTGTTTGGGCCTCGGAATTTCCGTAGGTTTTTCCTCCTATGTGATGTACAGTTTCTAAATCAAGGAGATGCCTCCTAATTTAGTTTCTAGGTAGGGCCTAGGGGATGAACTGCCGCATCCGGCTTTCTTGCAGGCAATCCGCCTCAAGAATGACTTTTAAGAATCTAACCAGAGCTTGGGCTTTAAATAGCACAAGGGATCCTAATTATAACTGAATCGGGAACTATTTAAGACGAGGTGATCACGCTGGCTTCCTCCACTGGAGACCAAGAAGGATAGGCGCGTTCGATTTCGGAGGATTGCAGCAGCGCTAAAGCGGCGATAAAGTCTCTAATTCCCTGAAAATTGCCGTAAACCGAAGCAAAGCGCACATAGGCCACTTCCGATTCTTGCCGGAGATATTCTAGGACTAATTGACCGATCTCCTGACTTGTTACCTCCCGTTTTGAGTCTTGCTGCAGACGGGATTCGATATCATTGACGATCGCCTCTAATCTTGAGTGAGGAATGCCGGTTTTTTCGCAAGCGCGAACGATCCCTCGCAGCAGTTTGCAGCGATCAAAAGATTCCCGTTTACCATCTTTTTTAATCACCGTGATCGGCACGAATTCGATGCGCTCGTAGGTGGTGAACCGATATTTACACTGTAAGCATTCACGACGACGACGAATGCTCTGACCGTTTTCGGAGGAACGGGACTCTAAAACGCGACTATCGGTATGCTGACAATTAGGGCATTGCATAGGAGGCGCTCGGTGAGGGGAACCTTTAATTTAAGCCTTTAAATACGAAAACCAGAGCCGCTAACCTGCTTTTGACAAGCGGGCGGCTCAGGGAAGAAAATTATTAACCTAAACGGAGTTAAGAAATTTACTTTTGAATCCGGGGAGGTTCCCGGAAGGCGATGGCGAAGAAAATTACCGACAAAGCCATAGTTAAAACTAAAATGTAAGCGACGCTTTCCATGGTTAGACATCCTACAAGACTGCTATAACAATCCTATAGTATCAGGAAATGAGCTTTTCAGCTTGTCTGGGGATGTAATCTACATCCCCAGAATCAGTGGCAATCTATTTAACGCTAACTTTTGCCCCGGCATCTTCCAGTTTTTTCTTGATGGCGGCGGCTTCGTCTTTGTTAGTGCCTTCTTTAACCGCTTTGGGAGCGGCTTCTACTAGGTCTTTCGCTTCTTTGAGTCCTAAACCGGTCAATTCGCGTACCACCTTAAGGATAGCAATTTTCTTGTCGGCGGGAACTTCTTCGAGAACGACGTTAAATTCGGTTTGTTCTTCCACAGCTTCAGCGGCGGCAGCCGGAGCGGCCCCGGGGGCAGCCATAATTATGCCACCAGTTGGAGCGGCGGCACTAACTCCGAAGGTTTCTTCGATACCTTTGACTAATTCCGCAGCTTCTAAGAGGGTCAGGGTTTTGAGTTTTTCTAAGATTTCAGCTACAGCAGACATGGGTTAGACTCCTAATTGTTTTAAGTGATTGATTGGCGCGGTATTAAGCCGCTTCTTTTTCTTCTTGACGGGCCACGGCATCGACGGCACGGGCCAAAGATGCGGGAACTTCGTTGATGCTGCGGGCCAGTTTGGTGGCAATGGCGTTGATTGCTCCGGCGGCCTGAGCGATTAACTGTTCTTTCGACGGTAAATCAGCGATCGCTTTGATCTGATCTTCTGTCAACAGTTGACCTTTTGTCCCTTCTTTGAGGACACCGCCGCGCAATTCGGTTTTTTTGCTTTCTTTTTTGAACTCTTGATAGGCCTTGAAAGCTCCACCGATGTCCTCTTTTACGAGCAGAAAGGCGGATGTTCCCGATAAAAGGCTTTTCATCGGTTCCCAGCCACTATCTTCAGCGATCGCCAAGCCCATCAAAGTATTTTTGGTGACTTTACAAATCGTTCCCGTGGGGCGCAATTTGCGGCGTAGATTGCTGATTTCAGCGACGGTTAAACCTTGATAGTCGATGACCATCGTTAATTGAGCTTCGCTCAGGGAGGTTTTTAATTCTTCTAGAATTACTCCCTTGCTTTCTCTGCTTCTCCCCATCCCTTGTTCACCTCCTGTATGCGGGGGACCGGTTCCACAGGCACAAAAATAACCCCTTGTAGCGCCGGGGTTGAGTGGAGAGAATCAGTTCAGGCACGACCAAGACAGAAAAAATCTCTCTTTAGTCTTTTTGGCTGCTGTTTTCTCGCTTTGACCTCGGCAGGGTATTTAAGCTGTTTCGCACCTGCTGTCTTTGGCTTAAGCCAGTCCCTTATTATAACACTATTGCGGAATTTATGTCAAGCACCACCAGGGAGCGGGCAGGGGCAAAATCCTGACGAGTAGAACAGGCATCCTCGTTGAACGCCAAGTCTAAAACCCAAACCTCTTTATTTAAGCGGCACAAACTATAGCGTTTTTCAGTCTGCTGAGGTACAAAAGTTATGGGTTTTAGGCAAAAGGCAAGAGGCCAAGGGACTTGCGTGGAAATAATATCCCAGCCAGAAAATCGCTCTGTAGAAGAATAAGACCAGCCCTAAATGGTACATTATCAAAGCGCAAGTCCCCAAAGGCAAAAGGGAAGAAAAATAGATGTACCTCACTAGCTTAGGAAACGCTATATCTCAATTATAAAAAACGGGGTCTATACTGATAGTTTCTTCAGCAAAATAGTCCCAAAAGTCTTTCCGGTAAACACTTCATGATTCTATAGACAAAAATTATCACACAAAGTCGAGAAGAACCCAAATGGTTTACCCGTTTAGCTGTGGGGGCAGTTATTTATCACACCCTCGAATCCCTCGGTTTACGATATCCCACCGTCACCGAAGAACATCACCAAGCTTTACTGAAAGCCAAAGAAATCCTGGAAAATGAGCCAGATTAAAAATGGAAAAAAATCCCCAAAAAGCGATGATTGCCGGAAAATCGATCGTATAATCAATGTCGATTTTCAAGAATTCCCCCTATGAATTATCGCATCGATCGCCGCACCTATGCTGAAACCTACGGCCCCACCGTCGGAGATAAAGTTCGCCTGGCAGACACGGAATTATTTATCGAAGTCGAAAAAGATTTCACCACCTACGGCGATGAGGTAAAATTCGGCGGCGGTAAAGTAATTCGCGATGGGATGGGCCAATCCCCCATTTCTAGGGAAGATGGGGCGGTAGATTTGGTGATTACTAATGCCTTAATTCTCGACTGGTGGGGCATCGTTAAAGCCGATGTGGGCATTAAAGACGGCAAAATTTATAAAATCGGTAAAGCGGGTAATCCCCACATTCAAGATAATGTCGATATTATTATCGGTCCTGCTACCGAGGCATTAGCTGGGGAAGGGATGATTTTGACGGCAGGGGGGATTGATGCCCATATTCATTTTATCTGTCCCCAACAAATTGAGACAGCGATTGCGTCGGGGATTACCACGATGATTGGTGGCGGGACTGGACCTGCAACGGGAACTAATGCCACCACCTGCACCCCGGGAGAATGGAACATCTATCGAATGCTAGAGGCCGCCGAAGCTTTCCCGATGAATTTGGGTTTTTTGGGTAAAGGCAATAGCAGTCAGCCGGAAGGACTAGCGGAACAGGTAAAAGCGGGGGTAATTGGCTTAAAACTCCATGAAGATTGGGGAACCACTCCGGCAGCCATTGATACCTGTTTAAGCGTGGCCGATAAGTACGATGTGCAGGTGGCGATTCATACCGATACTCTCAATGAGGCCGGTTTTGTTGAGGCCACTATCGCCGCTTTTAAAAATCGCGTCATTCACACCTACCACACGGAAGGGGCCGGCGGTGGTCATGCTCCCGATATTATCAGGGTTTGCGGGGAAATGAACGTTTTACCCTCCTCTACTAATCCCACCCGTCCCTATACGACGAATACCTTAGAGGAACACCTCGATATGTTGATGGTTTGTCATCATCTAGACCGGAGTATTCCCGAAGATGTGGCTTTTGCTGAATCCCGCATCCGCCGCGAAACTATTGCCGCCGAGGATATTCTCCACGATTTAGGGGCTTTTAGCATCATTTCCTCCGATTCTCAAGCTATGGGACGGGTGGGAGAAGTAATTATCCGCACTTGGCAAACTGCCCACAAAATGCGGGTACAACGGGGCAGACTGACCGGGGAAACGGGAGAGAATGATAATCTGCGGGCAAGACGATATATTGCTAAATATACGATTAATCCTGCTATTACCCATGGTGTCTCCGATTATGTCGGTTCCATCGAGGTGGGCAAATTAGCCGACTTGGTTCTCTGGAAACCGGCATTTTTTGGCGTAAAACCGGAAATTGTCCTGAAAGGCGGTTTAATCGCCTGGGCGCAAATGGGCGATGCTAATGCCAGTATTCCCACACCCCAACCGGTTTATATGCGTCCCATGTTTGCCTCTTTTGGTGGTGCGATCGCAAAAACTTCCTTGACATTTGTTTCTAAATATGCTATAAAAGCGGGCATTCCTGAGAAGTTAAAGCTGAAAAAAACCGCCGTGGCAGTGTCGAATACGCGCAATATCAGTAAGGCTAGTATGAAGCTAAATGACGCTTTACCGCGCATGGAAGTTAATCCCGAAACCTACGAAGTGCGTGCTGACGGGGAATTATTAATCTGTGAACCCGCTACGGTTTTACCCATGGCCCAGCGCTATTTCTTATTTTGAATTCGATTTCAGAAAACGGGTTTTTTGAAAAAATCCGTTTTCTTTTTGAATCACAGTTAAGGATTAGTAGGAAAATTTGGGAAAAATAACTTAACCAATCCTGCCATTAGTGCAGTAACAATAGCAACAAAGATGGTTCGATTAGTAAATTCCAAGTTATCTAGTCGTTTATTCACGCCTGTTAATTCTCCTTTAATATTTGCTATGTCAACTCTTAAGTTATTCACTTCTTCAGATAGCTTGTCTATTTTGCTATTAAGTTGTTCAGATAATCTGTCTATTTTGCCATTAAGTTGTTCAGATGACTTGTCTATTTTGTCATTAACTTCTTTGAATTGTCCTACAATAAAGTCTTTTAATTCTTTGAGGTCGTTTTCTGTAAATGTTGCCATTGTGTGACTCTCCTAGTAATTGTTTGTGATACCAATAATTTTACCCCTAAGTTTAACTCCTAACCCTTCATCAGTCAAATTGCATCGAAGTTGCATCACCAGAGAGAATAAAACTGGCCCAATAAAAAGGATGTTTTTGCTTCTCACCCTTGAGCATTCCTAGTTGAATTTGTCGTAAAGCTTCACTGCGTCCTTCTCCTTTTTGTAAGCGTCCATAATAGGCGACCATTAAATCTTTGGTCGCGTCATCAGATACTTTCCAAAGGCTAATTAATTGGCTTTCTGCTCCAGCAATGACAAAGGCTCGACGCAGACCATAAATCCCTTCACCTACGCTTCTAGTTTGGTGATTTTTTGATGATAATTAATCCTTTATACTGTATATTAATTAAGTAGCTGGTTATAATTAAATTAAAAATGGATTTTAGGTTTGATCCCCCCTGCCCCCCTTGATAAGGGGGGTGCCGATCCCCCCTTAGTCCCCCCTTGATAAGGGGGGTGCCGATCCCCCCTTAGTCCCCCCTTGATAAGGGGGGTG